>DAIPLE010000028.1:0-14436 GCA_036769425.1 Actinomycetota bacterium | reverse complement strand
GGCGCCGTCGGTCACGCCTAAGGTAAGGGCGCCCTTAGTCGGCGGCGGCACTGGGGGCAGCCCTCGCTCCGTGCTCGGGGGGCGGATCTGGCCGCCGGGGTGGCCTCATGTCAGGTGCGCGGACCCATGACTGCTGAACCGAGCCGGGACAACTGATCGTGGCGGTCTGGGCAGTCGCGGCAGGCGCTGACGACCGGCGCGGCGAGTACGCGTTGGCCCGCCACGTCACGGTGGTCGGATGGTCCGACACCGGCGACCTGAGCGACGCTCGCCGCCGCGACACGGTGCGGGACCGTCTGGCCCGCGGCTACCCCACCGCGCCCGCGGACGCGATCGACAGCTGGGGCGATCAGCTCTGGGCGTTCATCAACGGCATCGCTGAGGGCGACATGGTCGCCATGCGGCTCGGAAGTGAGGCCGAGGTGGCCTTCGGGCGGGTGACGGGCCCGTACCGCTACGACGAAACCGCGCCCGGCAACCGCCGGCATCAACGCACGGTGCGATGGGTTCGTCACGTTCCATGGGCATCACTCGAGCCGGCGTTGCAAGCCGAGTTGCAGAACCCCGCCGCCGTGCACCGGCTGCGCGACCCCGGGTCGGCCCTGGTGGAGCCGGAGCCCGCCGGTCGACCGCTGTCGCGCCGGGCCTTCTTCGGCGCCGGAGCCGCCGCGGCCGCCGCGGCGGCGATCGCCGCGATCTGGCGTCCGTGGGACTCGTCGAGCAGCCCCACGGCGCGGCACACCCCGATCTCGTCACGGGGTGGGCACGGGTCGTCGGGGGTGAGCTCGTCGCCGAACGGGCCCGTCGCGCAGTGGGTCAAGGACGAGAACGCCAAGCCCGGCACGACCGCGTGGAACGTCACCAACGGAGGCAAACCGGGGGATCTCGAGGGCTACGCCAGCGTGGTCAGCGCCCAACGGGGCGACACGGTGACGTTGTACGTGTCGACGACGGCGCCCACCGTTCACGTCGAGGCCTACCGGATGGGCTGGTACAAGGGGTTGGGCGGTCGGCTGATCTGGCACTCGTCCGAGATGCCCGGCAAGAAGCAGGCGGCGCCGACGTTTACGCCCGGGATCAACATGACCGAGGCGCGCTGGGACCCATCGTTGAAGGTCAGCATCGACAGCCAGTACCCGCCGGGTGTCTACATGTTCAAGCTGGTTGGGTCGAACGGGATCCAGCAGCTGGTGCCGCTCACGGTCCGCGACGACACCAGCACCGCCACGTACGTGGTCCAGAACTCGGTGACCAGCTGGCAGGCGTACAACGACTGGGCCGGCTACTCGCTGTATGTGGGCCCGAACGGTGCGTACGCGACGCGGGCTCGGGTGGTGTCCTTCGATCGCCCGTACGCGCGCGGCGACGGCCAAGCTGACTTTCTCGGGCTCGAGTTCCCGCTCATCATGATGATGGAGCAGCTCGGGCTCGACGTGACCTACATCACCGACGTCGACACCCACGTCCGTCCCCAGCTGCTCCTGAACCACAAGATGTGGTTCTCGCTCGGTCATGACGAGTACTGGTCGAAGGAGATGCGCGACGGCGTCGAAGGGGCGCGTGACAAGGGCGTCAACCTGGCCTTCCTCGGCGCGAACGCGGCGTTCCGCCAGATCCGGTTCGAGCCGTCGGCGATCGGACCGAACCGTCACCAGGTCTGCTACAAGTCGGCCCCCGAGGATCCGATCCACGCCACCAACCCGGTGTTGACCACCGTGAACTGGCGGGAGGCTCCGGTGTCACGACCCGAGAGCGAGATGATCGGTCAGCAGTACGAGTGCAATCCGGTCAACGCCGACATGGTGATCGTCGATCCGACCGCCTGGGTGTTCAACGGGACGGGGGTCAAAGCCGGCCAGAAGCTCCCGAATGCTGTGGGTTCGGAGTACGACCGCTTCGACCCCGCTCAAGCGGGCCCGAAGAACGTGCAGATCTTCGCCCACTCCCCCGTCGTGTGCCACGGTCATCCGAGCTTCGCCGACATGACCTATTACACCGCGCCGTCTGGGGCCGGCGTCTTCTCGACCGGGACGATCGTGTGGATCACCAAGCTGACACCCCCGGGACCGAACTCGCCGAACGACGAGGTCGCGACCCAGGTCACCAAGAACGTGATCGCCGCGTTCGGGACCGGGCCGGCGGCCCGCCAGCATCAGCCCACCCCGAACTACGCCGCGGTGGCCCGCCAGTACGGGTCAGCGTCGGGTGCTCCCCAGGGCACCGACTGACGAGCCGGACGGGACGACGACCGGACCGCCAGCGGGTCCGGTCGACAACTCAGTCGGGAATCCAGGAGCCGTGGAAGCCGAACGGCACCCGCTGGGGCAACGTCACCGTCGCGACCGGCGGGGCCGTGAAGTCCTCCGCGGCCAGGATCACGAAGTCACTCGTGTCACGTGCTGCGTCGTACACGTACGTCATGAGATAGCCGTGGTCCTCACCCCCGCCGGCTACAGGTGCGAACACCGCTTCGCCAGGCTCGTTGCCGGGTCCGAAGTCGTGGACCTCGGACCCGCCGGTCTCGACGTCGTACTTCACCAGCGCCATGTGCGACTCGCCGATCCCGTCGACGGTCTCAACCGCGTAGCCGTACCGGTACGGACGGCCGACGACGTCGGGCGCCACGCGGGGGAACTCGGTGGCGCGATCGTCGAGCTGCTCCTCCTTGACGGTCTTGGCGTCGACGTCGACCGTCCAGCGGGTGAGGCGGGCCGGCTCGAACTCGTCACCGGAGCGGTCCCAGAGGCGCGGGTAGCGGACCACGTCGAGGACGATGGCGCCGCCGGACTCATAGGCGTTCATGGGATGGAACACGTAGCAGGGTTCGATATCGACCCAACGCACGTCAGCGTCGGTGCCACCGCGGGGCATGACCCCGAGCCGGGCGCCGTAGCTGTCGTCCCAGCGGTAGGGCATGGTGCCCTGCATCGCGAGCTCGAAGTCGAACACGACCGGCAGGTCCATAAACACGACGTGGTGCTCGGTGAGGTTGAAGTCGTGGATCATCGTCGGGCCGGCCACGCGGATCACCTCGCTGCGGGTCAGCGTGCCGTCCCGGTCGGCGACGTGGTAGGTGAGAAACGGCGGCGCGAACCCGTAGCCGAAGAAGTGGAGCTCACCGTTCGACGGGTCGAGCTTGGGATGCGCGGTCATCGCCGTGGTGAGCCGGCCGCCGAAGTCATAGTGGCCCACCGTCTCAAGCTCGGGCGTCACCTCGTACGGGAGGCTGCTCTCAACCAGGGCGAGGATCCGGCCGGCGTGTTCGACGACGTGGGTGTTCGCCACCCCGACGGTGAGGTCGACGCGGCCCTGATCGTCGACGTAGGTGCCTTCCCCCGCGAGGCTCCTCGTGCGCACGTGCCGGTTGCGGTACCAGCGGGCGTCGCCGTCTCCGAGCTCGACCCCGTGGAGCATCCCGTCCCCGAGGAACCAGTGCGGTGACGCCCCGCTGGACGGGTTGGGTCCGTTGCGGATGAACCGGCCGCGAAGCTCTGACGGGATGGCGCCGGTCACCGTGAGGGCGTCGGCCGTGATCTCGTCCGCGACCGGGGCGTAGTTCCCGCGAAGGAAGAACGGGAGGCGAGTGTCAGCAGTGGTACTCACGCTGGTCACGGTACGACGGCCCGAACCGGTTGGCAACGGTTCACGAGATGGCGGGCGCGCTTGCTTTGGGTGACGCTCTGAGCGCTGGTTGCCGCCCCTGGGCGACGGTCGTTCGGGCCGAGTACGACAATGGGCCCGCCTCCGAAGAGGCGGGCCCATGCCGATTCTCGACCGGATATCTGGTACCGAACGCTAGAACTTCAGCGCTTTAGCGGTCGGGGACACGAAGCTCGGCACCAAGACGCTGAGTCCGACGGGCTGGCCGTTCACGATCTTGAAGATCGTGGTGTCCCGCGGCGGGTTCCGGCTGCCTGCCGACGACCCGTACAGGTAATCACCAACCAGGTTCTGGAACTTGAGCGTCCCGACTTGCTTGAGGGCCTTCTGGATCCCGGCCGTGCTGAGGTCGCCGTTCTTCACGGCCTGCTCGAGGACCTGGTCCATCGCCCACGACTGCGCGTATCCGAACCCGAAGTACTGGTCAGGCTTCTGACTCGGTGCGTACGCCTGCACGTCGGCGAGCATCTTCTTCATGCCCGGAACCGAAGTGTCTCCCCACGCCGGCCCTTCGGACAGCAACAAGAAGTGCTGGGCGTAGAACGAACCCTGGTCGGGGCTCGATTCGAACCCGGAGAGCCATGTCGGGGAGAGCCCGAGGACCTGCGGGGTGAAGCTCCGGCCGATCATCTTGGTCACGATGGAGAGCGTGTCGTTCGGCAACGAAGCGAGGAACACCGCGTCGCACTTGGCGTCGGCAAGCTGACCGACCTGGGCGCTGACATCCGAACCGGTCGCGAAGCGTGCGGTGGTGGCCACCGTGAACTTCAGCCGCTTCGCCGCGAAGGTCAAGCCTTGCAACCCGGCTGCGCCGTACAAGTCATCCTGAGCGAGGGCGCAGATCTTCTTGCCTTTCCCGCCGCCCTTGTTGATGTAGTAGTCGAAGCCGTTCGCCGCCTGGACCTGGTAGGGGGCCGCGATCGGGAGCAGCTGTGGGACCTTGACCCACAACGAGTCGAGGGTCGCGGGCGCGGCCGTGAGCTTGTCCGGCTTCAGGCGCTGCAGGACGGCTTGCATGATCTGGGTGCCGAGCACCTGCTGGAACGCGACCACGTCACCTTTGATCTGGTCGTAGCCCTGCAGAGCCGTCGCCACGTCGTACTGGCTGTCCTGTTGGCTGAGCTGGACCTTGTACTTGCCGCCAACGCCGCCTTTGGCGTTCACCGAGTCCCAGTACACCTTGTTGCCGTTGGTGAGCGGCTTCCCGATGACGCTAGCGAGCCCGCTCAGCGGTGTGAGCACGCCGAGCTTGATGGTCTTGCCGTCGAAACCGGGCACGCTCGGTGGTGTCTTGGCGTGCGACACACTGGCGCCCGCCGACGGCAAGGCAACGCCGACCGCGAGCGACGTGGCGGCCAGCATCCACAGGAGCCGGCCAAGGTTCTTCCGCATTCGTTTCCCCCTCTGTCTTGACAGTTCGATGGCCAGTCAATACGAGAACGGCCAGGACCTGAAGTATGCCTGAATTCGTCGCCAGATCCCGGCCAGGCCCCGCGGCTCGAACATCAAGAACACGATGATCAGCAGGGCGTAGATGACGGTACCCAGGGCGCCTTTGGTGAAACCGCTCTTGGTGGGATCGGTCGTCACGATCTTGCTGATCAGCGGCAGCGAGGTGGCGTACTGGTCGATCAGCTTGGGGAGGGCCCCGACGAGGACGGCCCCGAGGACCGGGCCGTAGATCGTCCCGATGCCGCCGACGACGATGATGGCGAGGAACTGGATCGAGAGGGGCAGGCCGAGCGACTGCTCATCGGGGGTGAGGTAGCCGAGGTAGAGGCCGTAGAGCGCGCCGGCCAGCGCGGCGAGGGCACTGGAGATGACGAACGCCCCGACCTTGTATCGGAACAGGCTGACCCCGACGATCTCGGCGGCGACGTCGCGGTCCCGGACCGCCTGGAGGGCTCGTCCCGGCCTGGTTCGCACGATGTTCTTCACCAGGAGCGCGACGACCGCGACGAGACCCCACGCCAGGTACATCAGGCCCTGTTTGGGCCCGAGGGTCTTGCCGAGCACGTTGAAGTTGCTGAGCAGGTCGAGCTTGTGACCGGCGATGTTGTACACGACGGCCTTGGTCGGCATGGCGGTGCCGGCGTTGCCGCCGGTGAAGGTGGTCCACTTCTTCCAGAGATAGAGGGCGAGGAACACGAGCCCGAGGGTGACGATCACCAGGTAGTTGCCCCGCAACCGGAGCGCGGGGAGCCCGATGACCAGGCCGAGCAGTCCGCCGAGGACCATGGCGACGAGGAGGTAGACCCACAGGTTCAGGTTGTACCCCGAGGGGGCACGGCCACCACCGAGATAGCCGGCAGTGAACGCGCCGAGCCCGATGAACGCGGCGTGACCCAAAGACGGCTGCCCCGTGTACCCGGTGAGCAGGTTCAGGCTGATGGCGCCGATAGCGGTGATCCCGGCAAGCGCGAGGACGTTGCCCCACAGGTCGTCGACGAGGAGCGGGACGAGCAGGTACAGCAGCGCCAGCCCGACGAGCGCGGCTCGTTTCGTCCAGGTCGGGAACAACCGCAGGTCGTCGCGATAGTCGCGGACCATGGCCCGGTTCACTCGAGGCATCGCTCAGACCCTCGTGACCTCGCGTGTGCCGAACAGGCCGTACGGTCTGACCAGCAACACGACGAGCATGATGAGGTACGGGACGACGTCGGCGAACTCGCTGCCGAGTGACGGCACCGCGCTCGGGATATACCCGCCGGCCATGACCTGGGCGATACCGATGGTGAGGCCGCCGACAACCGCGCCGCCGGGCGAATCGAGACCGCCGAGGATGATCGCCGGGAACGCCCGCAGCGCGATGAGGCTCAGGCTCACGCTGAGGCCCGGGGCGGGGCCGGCGCCGCCAGCGAGCATCATCCCGCCGACCACCGCGACCGCGCCGGCGACGGCCCACGATAGGGCGAAGATGCGGCCGACGCTGATGCCTTGGGCCAGCGCGGCTTCTTGGTCGACCGCGGTGGCCCGCATCGCCAACCCGACCTTCGTGTAGCGGAACAAGGCGAAGAACGCGCCGAGCACGACGACGCCGAGCACGATCGTCGCGATGTTGACCTGGAGGATCTTGACCGCCCCGATCGAGACGGTTCGGAGATGCCACGGTGTCTCGATCCCGCCCGGCGGGTTGTGCCAGATGGTGGTCGTGATCGGCTCCACGAGCAGGAAGAGCCCGATCGTGATCAAGATGACGGCGAAGACAGGCTGGCCGATCATCCGTCGCAGCACGACCCCTTGGAAGGCCGCGCCGATCGCCGCGCAGCAGGCCATGGCGAACACCGCGGCGAGCCAGAAATCCCAGTGCCAGGTGTGCTCGGCTTGGTAGACGAGGAAGGCGCCGAAGACGACCAGTCCGCCCTGGGCGAAGTTGATGACCCGCGTCGCGCGGTAGATGACCACGAACCCCAACGCGACGAGGGCGTACACAGCCCCGAGCGCTAGCCCGTTGCTCAGCAGGTTGAAGAATTTCGTCACGGCCGACTCCTATCAGGCAGCGGTGTACATCCGGTCGATCAGGTCCGAGCAATGCTCGGTGACCTGCTGGCGACGAACCTTCTGGGTCGCGGTGAGGGCACCGATGTCGTCGAGATCGAAGGGGAGCAGCTCGAAGGCTCGGATCTGCTCGGTGTCCGACACCTGCTGGTTCACGTCGGCGATGGTGCGCTCGATGAGCCGTCGCACCTCGGGTTGGGCGACGAGCTCCTGATGGTTCGTGAACTGCAGGTCCTGTTGACGAGCCCAGTCGGCCACCGCCGCGGACTCCACGCCGATCAGCGCGGTCAGGTAGGGGCGCCGGTCGCCGATGACCATCGCTTCACGGATGAACGGTGAGACCTTGATGAGGTTCTCGATCCGGTTCGGTGACACGTTCAGGCCACCGGCGGTGACGATGAGCTCCTTGGTCCGGCCGGTGATCGTCAAGTAGCCGTCGGCGTCGAGCTCGCCGAGGTCGCCGGTGTGGAGCCAGCCGTCGTCGTCGAGCGCTGACCGGGTCGCGCCCGGGTTGCCCAGGTAGCCGACGAAGTTGCCGGGGCTGCGCACGAGGATCTCGTCGTTGTCGGCCACCCGGAGCGTGACGCCGGGGAGTGCGACGCCGACGGTGCCGACCCGGACGTCGGTCGCCGGGTTCGCTGTCGCCAGCGCGGTGTTCTCGGTCTGGCCGTAGGTCTCTCGCAGCGGCACGCCGAGTGACCACCAGTACTCGAGCACCCCGGGGGCGATCGGCGCGGCTCCGGAGAGCGCGATCCGGGCCCGAGACAGGCCGAGCTTGTGCCGCAGGCTGTGGAGCAGGAAGAACCAGGCCAGCCCGCGGGGCAACGCCGGGCCGGGGTGTCCGCGGCGCCGACGGTCGGCGGTCCGGGTGCCTCGCCGCTGCCAGAACGAGTACATCCACCGCTTGAGGCGGGTGGCGTTCCCGATCCGGAACTGGACCGATCCCATCAGCTTCTCCCATACCCGGGGGACGCCGAGGAAGAACGTGGGCTGTACCTCGCGGAGGTCGTTGACGAACGATTCGCCGCCCTCGCCGAAGTTCACGACGTAGCCGACGTGGATCGCCGTGGCGACCGAGACCAGCCGCTCCGCGACGTGGCACAGCGGCAGGTAGGAGAGAACTTCTTCGTCGCGGCGGGCGTCGTAGAACGACCCGAAGATCTCGGCTGCCGCGATGAGGTTGCGGTGCGAGAGCATCGCCCCCTGAGGTGGTCCGCCGACCCCCGAGGTGTAGACCACGATCGCGGTCTCATCACCGCCCGCGAGTCCGGTGACCGTGTCCCGCCACACGTCGACGATGTCGCGCGACGGGGCCTCCCCGAGGTTCTCGAGCTGGTCGAGGCTGATCGTCATCGGGTCACCGAGGGACCGGATCCCGCGGGTGTCGATGACGACGATCCTGGTGAGCTGGGGCAGCTCGCCACGAACGGCGAGTGCCTTATCGAGCTGCTCCTCGTCCTCGACGATGACGAGCTTGGCGCCTGAGCTGCGCAGCACCTCGGCGACCTCGGGCTCCGAGCTGGTGGTGTACAGACCCACGCTGACCGCGCCGATGCCCTGGATCGCGAGATCGGCGAAGAGCCACTCGGGCCGGTTCTCGCTCAGGATGGCGACACGATCGCCGGGCTCGACCCCGAGGCCGCGTAGACCCCACGCCACGCTCGCGGCTCGCGTCGCGTACTCGTGCCAGGAGAGCTCGAGCCAACGACCGAGGCGCTTGACGCGCATCGCGGCGTCCCGGGGCCGGGCCGCGGCGTGCGCGAGCAGCATCGCGGGCAGGGTCGCCGGCGTCGCGCCGGACGGCGGGACCGTCGCGGTGTCGACCGTCGCGGTCATGGCGCGCACCTCCCGTCGCGGGTCGTCACGATGGTTGTCCCAGGTAGGCCTCAATGACCTTGGGGTCGGCCTGGATCTCGGTTGGGGTTCCGGTCGCGATCGGGACGCCGAAGTCGAGGGCCATGACCGAGTCGGCGATGTCCATGACGAGGTGCATGTCGTGCTCGACCAGGATCATGGCGAGCTCGAGCTCGTCTTTGACCTGGAGGAGATACCGGGCCATGTCTTCGGTCTCCTCGAGGTTCATGCCCGCGACCGGCTCGTCGAGGAGGAGCAGCTTGGGGTCCATGGCTAGCGCCCGGCCCAGCTCGATGCGCTTCTGGATCCCGAATGGGAGCAACCCGACCGGCTGATACCGGTACGGGCCGAGCTCGATGAGCTCGATGATCTCCTCGACGCGGCGGCGGTTCTCGACTTCCTCCCGTTTGGCTTTCCCCACCCAGAGGGCACCGGCGATGAAGCCGGTCTTCATCAGGTGGTGACGCCCGAGCATCAGATTGTCGATCACGTTCAGGTTGACGAACAGACCGAGGTTCTGGAACGTCCGGGCGATTCCGAGCTGTGCGGTGACCGACGGCCGTTTGCCGATGATCTCGTCACCGTCGAAGCGGATGCTGCCGGTTTGAGGCCGGTAGACCGCGTTGAGGCAGTTGAAGATGGAGGTCTTCCCCGCCCCGTTGGGTCCGATGATCGCGAACAGCTCGTTGGGGTGGACCTGGAACGACACTCCCTGCAAGGCGGTGACGCCCCCGAAGCGGAGCGTGATCGCCTGAACGTCGAGGAGCAGCTCTCCCCGTTCAGGGTCGGGGCTCACGCGCTCCACCGCTTCCGGCGGCGGTAGGTCTTGAGGTCCCGAAACGACCGGCCCGCGGTCTCGCCGACTCCGAGGTAGAACTCTTGGATGTCGGAGTCGGCCAGCAACGCCTGGCTTGGGCCGTCCTTGGCGATGAGGCCGTTCTCGAGGACGTAGCCGTGCTGGGCGATCGAGAGGGCCATGGTGGCGTTCTGTTCGACGAGCAGCACGCTGGTGCCGGCGTGGTTGATCTCCACGATGAGGTCGCGGATCTGCTGCACGATGAGGGGAGCGAGACCGAGGGAGGGCTCGTCGAGCACGAGGAGGCGGGGTGAGGCCATCATCGCTCGACCCATCGCCACCATCTGCTGCTCGCCACCGGAGAGGTAGCCGGCGGTCGAGCGGCGTCGCTCCGCGATGACCGGGAACAGCTCGAGCACCCGCTCGTAGGAGGCCTTGACCCCGGATCGGTCTCGTCGGCTGTAGGCACCGGCCCGGAGGTTCTCGTCCACCGTGAGCTCGGCGAAAATTCGACGGCCTTCCATGACCTGGGAGATTCCTTTGCGAACAATGGCCGCCGCGTCGAGCCGGTCGATGCGTTCTCCCTCGAACTCGACGCTACCTTGGGTGACGGCCCCCCGATGGAAGCGCAGCAACCCGGAAACGGCTCGCAGCAGCGTCGTCTTGCCGGCTCCGTTCGCGCCCAGCAGCGCGACGATCGCGCCCGGTTCGAGGTCGAGGGTCACCCCCCGCAGCACGTGGATGGCGGACCCGTAGACGACCTCGAGATCCCGCACCGCGAGGATGGGCGTGACGAGGGTCGGCGTGTGTTGTCCCCCCGACGCCACACCCGCACACTAATGAAGGAGGTAGGGGTCCTCAAGGGCCGTTCCGGGCGCCGACGGACCAATGGACCGTGAGCGCCCCGGGTCTCGGCTCAGGATTCGGTCGGCGCGCGCTCGGGCCCCGACGTGATCCGGAACGCCGGATGGTCGGGAGCGATTCGGCGGAGCTCGTCGTCGGAGGAGTCGGCGCTCACTCCCCCGAAGAAGACACCCACCTCGGTCTTCCATCGCTTCAGGTACGCGCGCAGGATCGCAGGCTTCTCGCCGTCGGTGAGCTCGACGGCCTGAAAGGACTCTCGGCGGCGCCCGACCCGCAGCTCGCCGCGACCCGCGACGCGCAGGTTCCGGACCCATTGCGTCACCCTGCGGGGAGCGACGAGGTACCGCTGGTCATCGACGGTCAGGACGTTCACCGGGGTTCGTCGCCATGCGCCGCTGGTGCGTCCCCGGACCCGCAGCTCCCGCGAACCCCAGACGCTGAGCCCGGCGTGGGTGAACGCGGCGACGAGGGGGTTGAAGACGTGGGTCGTGAACCAGCCCGGACGGACGGAGCGCGGGGCCGAGTCACCGGTGCTCACGTGCGCCTCCCCGCGAGAGACGCCGCGGCGAGGAGACGAGCCGGCAACAGCGCGAGGCGCAGCGGAGGGCACCGCGCCGGCTCAACCCCACGGGGTGAGCTCCGGAAGATCGCGGCGCTGGAGGCGTCCATACAGCCAGGCGAGCTCGTCGCGATCGTCAAGCGTCCCGGGCGCGGGAAGCGCAGCACCGCCGGGCAGGCGCGGCTCGGCGGACGCGCGAAGCGCCGGGAGCCAGACCTCGACGAAGTCAGCAGACCAGTCGCGATGGGTGACATCGGCGTCGACGTCGACGACGTGCACCTCGAGCTCCTGCCATCGGCGCGCCGGCAACGACCGCAGCGGACGCTCCTTCCCGGAGACGTCACGCGAGATGGCGTCCCACGCGCCGTCCGACACCTGCCGCCAGGCGGTCTGCATCCCGTCGGCGCTGCTGACGACGTCATCAAGGATCTCGGCCCGTGTCCGCGCCACCCCGCGTTCGATCTCGGCGGCTCGGCCTTCGAATCCGCCCGGGTACTGGTCAATCACGTCGCCGCGCGCCGCGGCTTCGGTACGGCGACGATGACTGTCGGCGTTGCGCGCCACGTGGACGAGGACATGCGCGACGGTCCAGCCCGGCAAGAGGCTGGGGCGACGGAGATCCGAGTCGTCGAAGCCGCCGATCACGTCGAGGAACCGCTGCTGCGCGCCGCTCACGCGGCCCAGTTCCCGCTCGGGGCCCACTGCTGTCGTCACGATCGCCACCCTATGAGCCCGCGCCACGCCCGACGTTCCGGTGGCGGACGTCACCGGGGATCGGCGAGCACGGCCTCGACACGGCGCCACGCTTCGGGAGCCCACGCGTCGGAGTCCGCGTCGTTCGGCGCGGCGGCGGCGAGCTCGGCTTCCAGCTCACCCAGCCGGTGCTGGGCCTCGGCGGGGCTGTCGATGAACTGCTTCCATTCGGGGGGCCGCCCCAGGGTTCGGCCCACGGCAATCGGGACGAAGATCGAGCGGCACGGCGACCCGAGGCAAACGTGCGCCAGCGGTCGTGGGCTCGCGAACGGCCCCGGGAGCTCGGCGATCAGCGCCGCGGTCGTCGCCACCGCGTCGGCGACGTGCATGCAGACCGTGAATCCGTGCTCACCGGCGGTGTGGTCACGCAGATGGTCCTTGACCCTGGCGATGCTGACCGGCTCGGTGGCGAGCAGCGCCTCGCTGGAGCGAAGCCGGGGGTCCGCGAAGTCGGTCGGCATCGCCGGATCGCGGTGCGCGGCGTCGAACGCCGGGATTGTCAGCCGATTGGAGATCGCCCGGGTCCGCGTCACCTGCTCGGTAGCGGTCGCCGTCCCGGACGTCTCGACGACCCACCCGTCCGAGGCGTCGGCGACGAGGAACGACGACCAGTACGGGTCATCCTTTCCGTCGTAGCCGCTTCCGCCTTGCCCGTAGCGCTCGAGGAGCCCGACGATGACGTCGACCGCGCCGGTGGCGGTGTCGGCCCGTTCGAGCGCGAGGCGGACCAGGTCCATGCCCACCAGGCGCGGTGGGAACCCGTGCGGGTCGAGGGTGGTGAACACCGCTTCGTTGCCGACCGCCACCCCGGCTTCGTTGACGCCGTGCTCAAGGCCCCACATCCACGACGGGCGTGACGCCAGGACGCCGAGCGTCCAGCCTGGGGCGGGGTCGACGTCGATGTACGTCGTGCGGACCGGGCCGGAGTCGCGTCGAGGGGCGAGCCACTCGAGCTCTTGGGCTTCGTGGGCGGGACGGTCCGAGTTCTTGGCGAACAGCGTCCGGGACGACGCGCTCGCCGCCGGCAGCGCCACTAGGCAATCACACACCGCACCACGGTAACGGGCGTTCCGGCACTCGATATCCACGGCGCGGCGTCGCGCCTCAAGGGCCGCCGCCCGACGACGCGCTAGCGTCCGCTCACGGTGGACGTCGAGGTGGTGATCGTCGGCGCCGGGCTGGCGGGGCTCGTCGCGGCACGCGATCTCGTCGCCCGCGGCCACTCGGTCGTCGTCGTCGAGGCCCGCGACCGAGTCGGTGGGCGGGTCGTGAACCAGCCGACCACCGACGGCACGATGCTCGAGCTCGGTGGCCAATGGGTCGGCCCAACCCAGGACCGGGTGATCGCGCTCACCGAGGACCTGGGCGAGAAGCTGTTCCCGACGTACAACGAGGGCGACAACGTGGTCGTCTACCGCGGTCGGCATCGCCACTACCGGGGAGCGATCCCGAAACTCCCGGCACCGGTCCTCGCCGACATCGGGCAGGCCCAACTCCGACTCGACCGCATGGCGAAATCGGTCCCGCTCGACGAGCCCTGGCGATCCCCCCGGGCGGAACGCTGGGACGGCGAGACCGTCGAGACGTGGCTACGGCGTCACGTCCACACCCGAGGGGCCCGCGAGATGCTCCGGCTCGCGGTGCGGGCCGTGTTCGCGACCGAGGCCGCCGACCTCTCGCTCCTCCACTTCCTCTTCTATAGCCACTCGGGCGGGTTCCTCGACCGGCTGCTGGGCGTACGCGGGGGCGCCCAGGAATCGCGGATCGTCGGCGGGTCCCAGCTCCTCGCCACCGGACTCGCCGAGCGACTCGGCGTGGTCCGCTGCGGTGTCCCGGTTCGGCGCGTCGTGCAGGACGCCGACGGGGTGACCGTCGAAGGTGAGGGGCTCACGGTCCGGGCCCGGCGGGTCGTCATCGCGACCCCGCCGGTCCTCGCCGGTCGGCTCGACTACGAGCCGGCGTTGCCGCCGTGGCGCGACCAGCTCACCCAGAAGCTGCCGATGGGCTCCGTCATCAAGTGCATGGCGGTGTACGACGAGCCGTTCTGGCGGGCGCAAGGGCTCACCGGTCAGTCCACCTGCGACGTCGGCCCGGTCCAGCTCACGTTCGACAACACACCACCCTCGGGCCGTCCCGGGGTGTTGCTGGCCTTCGTCGAGGGTGCGCACGCCCGCGAGCTGTCCCGCAGCTCACCCAAAGAACGTCGAGAGGCGGTCGTCGCCTGCCTGGCGCGCGCCTTCGGCCGAGCCGCCGCCGACCCTTCCGAGTTCCTGGAACTGGACTGGGCCGCCGAACCGTTCAGCCGGGGCTGTTACGGGGCGCACCTCGCGCCCGGCGTCCTCACCCAGTTCGGCCCGGCGTTGCGGGAGCCGTGCGGGCGGATCCATTGGGCCGGGACGGAGACGGCCACGGTCTGGGCCGGCTACATGGACGGTGCCGTCCAATCGGGTGA
>DAIPLE010000027.1:10752-14486 GCA_036769425.1 Actinomycetota bacterium | reverse complement strand
TGGAGGCGGCGGTGGGAATTGAACCCACGTCCAGGGTTTTGCAGACCCTTGCCTGGGCCACTCGGCTACGCCGCCGGGGCCGCCAGATCGGCGGCAGAAGAGTGGAGGCTACCGGGCCCGTCCGGGCCGGCTTCGCCAGAGGTGCCGGCCGGTCACCCGCCTAGCATCGGTGCCGTGACGCCGGCCGTGCAGCTCCTCGCCGTTGGTGCGGCCGCACCCGCCTGGCGGCTCGCCGCCGCCGAGGTTGGGGCGGCGTGGGGCCGCTCGGCCTCGGCCAGCCAGTCGGCGGTCTGCGCCCCGGACGAAGACGTCCTGACGCTCGCCGCGGAGGCGGCCAGCCGGGCGCTCATCGCGTCGGGTCTCCAGACCGACATCGTCGACGGTCTCTGGTGGGGCACGACCCGGCCGCCGTTCGCCGAAGGCCCGAGCCACGCGGTGCTCGCCCGGGCGCTCGGCCTTTCGCACCGGTCCGGCGGCGCGATGTGCAGCGGCTCTCCCCACGCCGGGATCGAAGCCCTGCTCGGCGCGGCCGACGCGGTGGGTGCCGGGAGCGCACGCGTCGCACTCGTCGTGGCGTCCGACGCGCTCATCCCCGGACTGGGAACACCATTCGAGGCTCGCTCGGGCGCCGGCGCCGCCGCGCTACTGCTCGTCTCGCACGGCGGCCACGCGTCCCTCGGCCCGCGTGTCACCAGAACCCACCCGTACCTCGACCGGTACCGCGGCGACGGCGAGCTCGCGACCCGCGACCTGTACGACGGGCGCCTCTTCCGGGAAGAGATCTTTCTCCCCACGATGCGCGAGCTGGGCGAACAGCTCGGCGCACTCGAGATCGACCGGTGGTCCCTCCCTGACCCCGACGGTCGTCTCGGTGCGACCATCGCCCGCCAGCTCGGCGCGGACTCGCCCGCGTCGGCGCCGATCTACCGGGCGCTCGGTGACACGGGGGCTGCCGCCGCGCTCCTCGGCGGGATCGGGGCGCTCGACACCGCCGGGACCGTCGGCGTGGTCGCGTTTGGTGGCGGTCGCGCCACCGGCGTCACGTTCACCGCCCGGGAACCCGTCCGCGGCGCCGCGACCGTGCCGGACGCGATCGCTCGGGGCCGCGCCGCCAGCTACGCCGAGGTGCTCCGGGCCCGGCGTCAGCTGGTCCCCTCGGGCGAGACGGTGCAGATGGGGGTCCCCCCGGAGAGCGCCCAGTTCGTGCGCGGCGCCGACGAGATGTTGGGCCTCCTCGGGGCCCGCTGCGTCGACTGCGGCACGATCAACACTCCGCCGTCGATCCACCCGCACTGCATCAGCTGTGGGAGCGCCAAGTTCGTACTCGAGCCGCTGGCCCGCCACGGGCAGGTCCATACCTTCGTCGTGAACCACACCGTGCCGGCACCGTTCGTGGCGCCCCTTCCGATCGCGGTCATCGATCTCGACGACGGCGCGCGGGTCATGCTCCAGGTCACGGAACACGACGCGCCACTCGAGATCGGCGCCGAAGTCGAGCTCGTCCTGCGCCGGTACGCCCACGAGCGGGGTGTGCCGGTCTACGGATACAAAGCCCGAACCATCGGGCCGGAGGGCACCACATGAGCTGGAACCGAGTCGCGGTCGTCGGTGCCGGACTGATCAAGTTCGGGGAGCTGTTCGAGCAGAGCTACGAGCAGATGGCCGCCGGGGCGTTCGCGGCCGCGGTCGAAGCCGTCGACAAGGGTTTCGAACCCGCCCAGGTCGAAGCGGCGTTCGTCGCCACCCAACGAGGAACGCTGTGGGGCCAGGAAGGCATCGGCGGCAACACCGTCCCGTCGGCTATCGGGCTGGCCGGGATCCCCTGCACCCGGATCGAGAACGCCTGCCCATCCGGCTCCGACGCCTTTCGGGTCGGCGCCATGGCCGTCGCCAGCGGCGTCCACGACGTCGTCCTGGTGATCGGGGTCGAGAAGATGCGCGACAAGTCCAGCGAGGAAGGGCTGCTCGCCCGCGCCGCGGCCGGCCATCCGATCTTCACCCGAGGCGAGACCGCCCCCGTTTTGTTCGCACCATTCGCGACCCGCCACATGCACGAGTTCGGCACCACCCGCGAGATGCTCGCGTCCGTCGCGGTCAAGAACCACTACAACGGCGCCCGCGATCCGTACGCCCACTTCCAGAACGAGCTCACCATCGACGACGTCCTCGCGTCAGCTCCGGTCTGTTACCCGCTCCATCTCCTCGACTGCTGCCCCCAGACCGACGGAGCCGCCGCCACCCTCTTGGTGCGCGCCGACCTCGCGGACCGGTTCACCGACCACCCGGTGTACGTCGCCGGGTTCGGGGTCGCCACCGACCATCCCTACCTGCACGAGAAGTCGAGCTTCGTCGGATTGAAAGCCACCCAGCTCGCCGCGGAACGCGCGTACGCGATGGCGGGTCTCGGTCCTTCCGACATCGACTGCGCCGAGGTCCACGACTGCTTCACCATCACCGAGATCCTCGACATCGAAGACCTCGGCTTCGTCGACAAGGGCAAAGGAGGCGTCGCGTCGCTCGCCGGCGAGACCGCGCTCACCGGCCGCATCCCGGTGAACACCTCCGGCGGCCTCCTCGCCAAAGGTCATCCGATCGGCGCGACCGGTGTCGCGCAGCTCACCGAATGCTGGTGGCAGCTTCGCGGCGAGGCCGGTGACCGCCAGATCGAGACCCACCACGGCAACGCGCTCCAACACAACGTGGGCGGTCGCGGCTCCGGCGTGTCGGTCATCAACATCCTCACCACGAACCGCTCGTGATCCACTACGACGTGGGTGACGACCACGTCGCGCGAATCACACTCGACCGTCCCGACGCCAAAAACGCCCTCACCATCGAGATGCGAGACGGCATCGTGGACGCGGTACGCGACGCCCGCGCGAACCCTGACGTTCGCGCCGTGCTGATCACCGGGACCGGCGACGCCTTCTGCGCCGGCATGGATCTCGGGGCGTCCACGATGGTCCAGGCCGGATCGGCCGACTTCGAGACCCGCAGCACCGCCGAGGCATTGCGGGTCGGCGTGCAGAGCTTCATCCGCGAGCTGTGGGAGCTCGACAAGCCCACGGTGGCAGCGGTGAACGGCACCGCCGTCGGCCCCGGCGCCCACCTCGCGCTGGCCTGCGACTTCGTCATCGTCCACGACGACACCCGATTCCTGTGGTCGTTCGCCCGCTGGGGTCTCGTCGTCGACGCCGGCGGCGCCTACCTCCTCCCCCGCCTGGTGGGCCTCCCCCGCGCCAAGGCCATGGTCATGCTCGGGGATGGCGCCCGCGGCGCGGAAGCCGTCGACCTCGGTCTCGCTTACCGCTGTGTCGCCCGCGACGAGCTGGCGTCGGTGGCGGACGCGCTCGCGGCGCGTCTCGCCGCCGGCCCGACCCGCTCCCTCGGCCTCTCGAAGCGCCTGCTCAACACCAGCTTCGAGACGTCGCTGGACCGGTCGCTCGAGCTCGAGGGTGCCTACCAGTCGCTCGCCGCGACCTCTCGCGACCTCGTCGAAGGGATGGCTGCGTTCAAGGACCGACGCGACCCTGGATTCACCGGCCGCTGACCGGCACCGGTGAACGGGCAGGGCTCAGTGTGAATCTGGCGCGTCGAAATCCCATGAGAGCATCACGTGACTCGTCGGGACGTTGACCCCGGTCGACCCGTAGGTCGCGAGGGCGACCGCGTTGTCCGCGTCGGTCAAGACCCACATGTCGTAGCAGCCCCGTTGGCGGGCGAGATCGCGGAGC
>DAIPLE010000027.1:0-10652 GCA_036769425.1 Actinomycetota bacterium | reverse complement strand
CCGGTCCAGTACCATCCTGACGCCCACGTCAGGTCGCCCGGCACGCACCCGCGGCCGGAGCAGGCGGAACGGCGCCCATCCAACTCGGCTTGAACCCGGGTGGCGCGCCCAGGGCCGCGATCGCCAGGCGGGCGACGTGTGGGAAGCGAACCGGGATGGAGAGCGTGATGGGTGTCTTTGACGGGAAGGTTGCGGTCGTGACCGGCGCGGGGCGGGGTATCGGCCGCGCCGAAGCGCAGTTGCTCGCCGAACACGGAGCCGCGGTGGTCGTGAACGACCTCGGCGGGGAGCGCACCGGTGAGGGCACCGACCAACGGCCCGCCCAGCTGGTGGTCGACGAGATCGTCGCTGCCGGCGGTCGGGGCGCTGCCAACTACGACGACATCTCCACGTGGGAGGGCGGCGCCGCGCTGATCAACCAGGCCGTCGAGGAGTTCGGCGGCCTCGACGTCGTCATCAACAACGCCGGGATCCTCCGAGACAAAATGAGCTTCAACATGACCGAAGAGGAATGGGACGCGGTGATCCGCGTCCACCTCAAGGGTCATTTCGTACCCGCGCGCCACGCCGCCGCGTACTGGCGGGCGAAGAGCAAAGAGACCGGTGAGCCGGTCGGGGCGGCGATCGTCAACACCGCCTCGGAGTCCGGCCTGTACGGCAACGCCGGCCAGCTGAACTACGCCGCGGCAAAGGCAGGGATCGCGGCCATGACGATCGTGCTCGCCCGGGAGCTCGAGCGCGTCGGTGTCCGGGCGAATGCCATCGCCCCGGTGGCCCGTACCCGCCTCACCGAAGACCTGGCGGGCGGGATCATGGAAGCCAAGGACGGGTTCGACACCTTCGCACCCGAGAACGCCGCCGCCGGTGCGGTCTGGCTCGCCTCTCCCCTCGCCGACGGCATCACCGGCCAGGTCCTCAAGATCCAAGGCGGTGTGGCCCAGATCGTCCAGGGCTGGCGGCCCATCACCGAAGCGACCGACGACAAGCCGTGGACCATCGAGACCCTCGACGCGCAACGCGACGTGCTGTTCGCGAAGACGGACCCGGGGGTCCCACCGTTCTTCCCGCCGGTGGAAGGCTGATCCGACTCATGCGCCTGTCGTTCGGTCCGGAGGTGGAGGACTTCCGAGCCGAGCTGATCATGTTCCTCGACGAGCACGCTCCCGCCGAGATGCTGCGCGGCTTCGACATGATGGACACCGGCGCCGAGGAACGCGACCAGGTCATCCCCGACTGGGCCCGGGAGTGGCAAGCCACCCTGTTCGACCACGGGTGGATGATCCCCGCCTACCCGCCGGATCTCGGCGGCCGCGACGCCACCCCCATCCAGACCCTCGTGTACCTCGAGGAGATGGCCCGTCGTCGCATCCTCCGCTCGCTGCACTTCCCCGGGTACGCGATCGTCGCCCCGAGCCTCATCGAGTTCGGCAACGCCGAGCAGCAGGCGCTGGTCCGCCCGGCGATCCGAGGCGACACCGTCTGGTGTATCGGGATGAGCGAACCCAACGCCGGCTCGGATCTCGCCGGCCTCCAGACCCGCGCCGTCCTTGACGGCGACCGGTTCATCGTCAACGGTCAGAAGGTCTGGACCAGCTACGCGATGGTGGCCCAGAAATGCTTCGTCTACGTGCGCACCGACCCCGGCGTGCCGAAGCACAAGGGAATCAGCCTCCTCATCGTCGACATGGACACGCCCGGCGTCGACGTTCGACCCTTGCGCCACATCAGCGGCGCCGCGAACTTCGCCGAGGTGTTCTTCACCGACGTCGAGGTCCCGGCCGCGAACCTCGTCGGGGCGCTCAACGACGGGTGGCGCATCACCCAGGGGTCCCTCGCGCACGAGCGGGCGGGGCTGTGGGTCGAAGGCGTGTCCCGACTCGAAGCGACCGTGCGGAGCCTGGCCGACATGGTCCGCCGTCGGGGTCTCGCCGGTGACGCCGGTGTCCGGCGCCGCATCGCCGAGATGTACGAGGAGGCCGCGTCGCTGCGAGCGCTGGGCTACAAGGGGTTCGCCGGCTTCGCGCAGGGATCGTCGGCACCGGAGCACTCGTACATGAAGATGGCGACTTCGGAGCTCGGCAAGGCCGCCTATGAGCTCGGCATGGAGCTCCAAGGGCCGTACGGCGCGACCCGTGACCCCGAACGCGGTGAAGAGCAGGGCCGCTGGGTCAACATGTTCTTCATGAGCTTCGCGAACACGATCGCGGGCGGCTCCAGCGAGATTCAACGCAACATCATCGCCCAGCGAGTGCTGGGCCTCCCACGGGCCTAAACGATGGACTTCACCCTCTCCGACGAGCAGCACCTCCTACGAGACACCGCCCGGACCCTGCTCGCCAAGGAGTGCCCGGCGGCGCTGGTACGCGCGCATATCGACGACCCCACCGTCGCCGAGCCGCTCTGGGACCGGCTGCGCGACTTCTCGGCGCTCGGCGACGGTCTGCTCACCGACCTGTGTCTCTTCACCACCGAGACCGGCTACGTGGCCGCTCCCGGCCCCTTCTTCGCGACCGCCGGCCTGTTCGCGCCCCTCCTCGCCGCGCTCGGCGACGAACGGCTCCCGGCGGTGCTCGCGGGCGAGACCTCGGGCACGGTCGCGATCGCCGGTTCGAGCGGCGTCTGGGACCCCAACGACGAGACCGTCAAGTGCTTTGTGCCCGAAGCCGACCGGGTTGACTGGATCGCGGTCGTCGACGCCGGGCCGACCGTGCGCGTCGTCCCCGCCGCCGAGACCCCGACCCGTCTCGTCGAGACCGTCGACTGGTCCCGGCGTCTGTTCGAGGTTGATACCGCAGCCGCTTCGACGGTCCCCCGGCGGCTCAACGGTGCCGCGCTCGACCAGGTGATGCGACGCGCCACAGTCGCGCTCGCCGCCGAGATGGTCGGAACAGCCCGCCGGATCTTCGACATGACGCTGGAGTACGCCAAGGAACGCAAGCAGTTCGACGTGCCCATCGGATCGTTCCAAGCCATCCAGCACAAGCTCGCCGACGTCTCCTTAGCGATCGAGCGAGCCGACAGCGCCGCGCAGTACGCGGCGATGACCCTCGACGCGCGAGATGCCGACGCGCCGCGCGCCACTCACGTCGCAAAGGCCGCCGCGGGTAACGCCGCTACCCGTGGGGCCAAGGACGGGATCCAGATCCACGGCGGGATCGGCTACACGTGGGAACACGACCTGCACTTGTTCATACGGCGTGCGTACGGCTCGGAGTACTGGCTCGGCACGACCGCGTGGCACCACGATCGGCTCGCCGAGCTGCTCTTCGACTGACCAGCGCGGCGCTCAGATCCGGGCCGCCCGCCCGGCCCAATGCTCGTCTCGGAGGACGCGCTTGAGGACCTTGCCGTTGGGTTGGCGGGGGAGCTCGTCGACGAGCTCGATGTGGGCCGGCACCTTGAAGTCGGCGAGATGGTCCCGACAGAAGTCGCGGAGCTCGTCGGGTGTCGTCGGGGTGCGGGTCTCGACGACGGCCATGAGCTGCTCGCCGAGCTGGTCGTGGGGCACACCGAACACCGCGCAGTCGACGACCGCGGGATGGGTGTACAAGACGTCCTCGATCTCGCGCGGGTAGATGTTGACCCCGCCTCGGATGACCATGTCGACCGCCCGGTCGGTGAGGTACAGGTACCCGTCCTCGTCGAGATGACCGACGTCGCCCACGGTGAACGCGTCATCGCGCCAGGCGTCAGCGGTCTTGGTGGCGTCGTCGTGGTAGTGAAAGCGGGCCCCACCCGGTGGTCGCACGTGGATGATCCCGGTGACTCCGGGGCCCAGCGCATGACCGTCGTCGGGGTCGAGGATGCGGACCTCGGTGCCGGGCCAAGGCCGGCCGACGCTGCCCGGCCGTTCGAGCCATTCGGCCATCGCGATTCGGGTCGCGCCACCCTCACTCATCCCGTAGAGCTCGGCGATCTCGCACGGCGCCAACGCCTCGATGATTCGATGTTTCACCGGGACCGGGCAGGGCGCACCGGCGTGGACGATCAGCTGCAGCGACGACAGGTCGAGCGCGCGACGTTCGGTCTCGGGCACCTCGAGGATGCGAATGAAATGCGCCGGGACCATGAACGTGCGGGTCACCTGGTGCGCCTCGACGAGGCGGAGCCAGGCCCGCGCGTCGAACGACTCGAGAATGACCGTCGTCGCGCCCACGTACAGTGCCGCCATCGCCCAGCCACCCGGGCCGGCGTGATACGCCGGGCCGGTCACAACGTAGGTGTCGTCCTCGGTCCAGCCCCACAACGCCAGCTGGCCTTGCATGTTCTGACCTGCCCGGCTCGGATCCGGCCGCCCGTGGACGACGCCCTTCGGCCGGCCGGTCGTGCCGGACGTGTAGAAGATCGGCGCGTCGAGAGCGTCGATGGTCCGCGCCGGCGACTCCACGGGCCGACCGATCGTGGCCTCGTACTCGTCGGGGACCACGACCACGTCGCAGCCGTCGACTCCGGCGAGGGCGTCCTCGTACTGGGCCGCGAGCCGGCGATGCGCGATGAGCACCCGGGCCTTCGAGTCCCCCACGATGTATGCGAGCTCGTCGGCCTTCAGGTGCCAGTTCACCAGCACCACCGGGGCGTCAAGCTTCGTCGCCGCGGCCCACGCCTCGAAGAACTCGATGCCGTTCGGGAGCATCACGGCCACTCGATCCCCGGCCCGTACGCCTCGCACCGACAACGCGTGCGCCAGTCGGCTGGTCCGGTCCTCAAACTCGGCGAACGTCCGCGTCACGTCGCCGCTGATGAGCGCGGCCTTGTTCGGCGTCGCCGCCGCGTGGGCGCTGATCCCGAGCCGAGGCGACTCCACGGCCCTCCCTGGCGTGCGGGCAACCGTCTCCGACGACGTCGGGTTTAGGATAGACGTGACATGGGCGTCAGGTTCCGGGAGGAGCCCGGGAGGAGCCGATCATGAACGTCGATCTGGTGCAGCTCGCCGGCAGTCGGGGCCGACTCAGCGGCGCGAGGGTGGACCCGGTCACCGCCGAGGTCGTCCGCGGCGCGATGGAGACGGTCTGCTTCGAGATGGCGACCTACGTGTCGCGCACCGCGACGACGCCGATCTTGAACCAGAGCAACGAGCGCAACGCCACCATCCTCGACGCCCGCGGGCGTCTGGCCGCGCTGTCGGTCGGCATCCCTCAGTTCATGCTCACCTCGACGCTCCCGGTGCGGTTTGCCCTCGAGTTCCTCGGCGTCGACGAGTTCAACGAGGGTGACGTCTTCGTCGCCAACGACCCGTACCACGGCGGCGGCCACCTCCCCGACTACAACGTGTTCGCACCGGTCTTCGCCGATGACGGAACTGGGGCCCGGCGGATGGTGCTGATCGCCAGCATCCAGTGCCATCACGGCGACACCGGGGGCGGCGTGCCCGGCGGGTACAACGTGACCGCGGGCGACATCTGGGGTGAAGGGGTCCGCTGGCCGGTCGTCAAGGTCCTCGACCGTGGCGTCGAGCGGCGCGATGTCTTGTACGCGCTTCAGACCAACAACCGGATCCCGGACTACATCGGCGATCTGCGGGCCCAGATCGGCGCCGCGCAGCTCGGGGTCCAGCGGCTCGGGAACATCCTCGACCGGTTCGGTGTCGCGGGGGTCGAAGGCAGCGTCGACATGATGATCGACTACGCCGCCAGCCGGTTCCGCGAAGAGGTCACCAGCTGGCCCGACGGCGTGTACGAGGCGGACGCGTACGTCGATCACGACCCGCTGGGCCATCCCGACATCCATCTCCACGTCAAGATCACCGTCGACGGCGAGCAGCTCACGATCGACTACACCGGCAGCGACACCCGCCAGGAGATCCAAGCCTGGTCGACGTACGGCAACACCCGTGGGTACACGGTGGCGCAGATCGCCGCCATGATGGACCCCGAGATTCCGAAGAACGAGGGGTTCTTCGACCAGATGAAGCTGGTCGTCCCCCAGGGCTGTGTCCTCAATCCGCACCAGGGCAAGCCGGTGAGCGCCGGCACCCACCATCCGGGGGCCGACGTCGGCGAGGTCATCGCGGTCGCGATGCAGAACGTGCTGCCCGACAAGGCCGTCCCCCAGACCTACAAGACCGGCATCCCGACGATCATCGTCGGTGTCGACCCCCGCACCGGGCAGTCGTTCACCGACCATTCCGCCGAGGTCTACGCCGGCTGGTGCAACGCCGCGAAGGGCATGGACGCCTGGGGGGCACAGAACGCCTCGTTCGGCAACCTTTGGAAAGCAACCGCGGAGATCAACGAGAGTTTGTTTCCGCACGTCCAGTGGTGCCGCGATTACCGCACCGACTCCGGCGGGCCCGGCCAATGGCGAGGGTTGTGCGGCAGCCACTACGAGAAAGAGGTGCTCGTCGACGCCAAGGTGTACACCTACGTCGTCGGCATGAAGTACCCGATGCCGGGGATCTGCGGCGGCCGGCCCGGTGCGCCCAACGAGATGATCATCCGGTACGGGTCCGACGACCCCTACCGAGTTGCGCACACCGCCGATTGGGTTCCGATCGCCGCCGGCCAGCGAGTCATGTACGACTACGGCGGCGGTGGCGGCTGGGGTGACCCCCTCGACCGTGACCCGGCCGCGGTGCTCGACGACGTCCTCGACGAATACGTCAGCGTCGACGCGGCATCCCGCGACTACGGCGTGGTGCTCCGGGGATCACTCGACGACCTCACCCTCGCGGTGGACGAGGACGGGACCAACCAGCTTCGGGCCTCCCGCCGCTCCTGACCGCCGGTCCGGGCCACACCGCCAATCATGGGCTATCGACTCGGCGTTGACGTCGGAGGCACGTTCACCGACCTGCTCTGCGTAACCCCGGACGGGGCGGTCGTATTCGACAAGACCCCGACCACGGTCGACGACCAATCCACCGGTGTCATGAACGGTGTCGCCCAGCTCGCCGAACGGCTCGGGCTGAGCGTCTCCGAGCTGTGCAACCAGCTCGACATCCTCGTGCACGGCACGACCACCGCCGACAACACCATGATCGAGATGAACGGTGCGCCCACCGGGCTGCTCGTCACCGAAGGGCACCGCGACGAGATCGAGATGCGTCGCGTCCACAAGGAGCAGATCTGGGACCCGTCGTACCCGGCGCCACCTCCGATCGCCCGACGTCGAGCCCGTATCGCGATACCGGAACGGCTCAACTTCCGAGGTGACGTCATCCGAGCACTCGACGAAGACGCCGTCCGTCGAGGAGTGCGCCGCCTGCAGCAGCTCGGCGTCCGGTCGGTCGCCATCATGTTCCTCTTCTCGTTCGTGAACCCCGATCATGAACGCCGCGCGGCGCAGATCGTCCGGGAGGAGTTCCCCGACGTCGAGCACATCTCGATGTCCCACGAGGTCATGGCCCGCGGTCCCGAGTTCGAACGGGTCTCGACCACGCTCGTCAACGCGTACATCGCGCCCAAGATCGCCAGCTACATCAACAGCCTCCAATCGAAGCTGCGCGCCGCCGGCTACGCCGGGTCGCTGCTGATCATGCAAGCCACGGGAGGTGTCATGCCTCCCGAGTACGTCGCCAAGCGAGCTGTGTCGCTGTTGGCGTCCGGTCCGACCGGAGGGGTGATGGGCGCGGCGCTCGCGGCCTCCCAGGTCGGGGTGCACGACTTCGTCGCCGTCGACATGGGCGGCACCAGCTTCGACGTCTGCCTCGTACGCGACGGCCAGCCCGAGATCAAAACCGACTGGAACTGGCGGTACCGGTACTACCTCGGCTTGCCCATGGTCGACGTCCAAAGCGTCGGGGCCGGCGGCGGCTCCATCGCCCGCGTCCGCCAGGGGGCGCTCCTCGTCGGACCCGACAGCGCGGGGTCCTCACCCGGCCCGGTCAGCTACGGCCGCGGTGGCCGGAGCGCCACGGTCACCGACGCCGACGCGGTGCTCGGCTACCTGCCCGTCACCGGATTCGCGGGCGGGCGCATGCGTCTCGATCTCGACGGGGCCCGCGCAGCGATCGCCCGCGACGTCGCCGACCCGCTCGGTCTCGACCCCGTCGACGCCGCGTGGGGCATCGAACGGATCGTGAACGCCAACATGGCGAACGCCACCCGCCGGGTGCTGGCCTCTCATGGTGCAGACCCTCGCACCCTCGAGATGATCGCCTACGGGGGGAACGGACCGGTGCACGCCTGGGCCATCGCACGCGAGCTGGGTATCGAGCGGGTCCTGGTCCCGAAGGCCGCGCCGGCGTTCTCGGCCCTCGGTGTGCTCGTCGCCGACTATGTCGTCGACCTCGTCCGCGCGTACGTCGTCCCGCTCTCACAGGTCGAGCTGACCAGGGTGCGGACCCTGATGGTCGAGCTGCGCGACGAGACGAGCAAAGAGCTCGAGCCGGCCGGGCTCGCCAGCGACGACGTCGAGCTCGGCCTGTTCGCCCAGATGGCCTACCCCGGTCAGAACTTCGACATGAGCGTCCCCGTACCCGAAGCCGAGAACCTCGGTGAGACCGGCCTGTTGGACCTCGCCGAGCGATTCCACGACCAGCACGAATCGGACCGAGGGTTCTCGTTCCGCAGCCAGCAGCCGCTGCTGCGCGGCGTTCGCATCGTCGCTCGAGGCCGGACCCCCAAGCCGGATCACCTCGCCGAGCTGGGCACCCTCGAGGTCGCCGACTCCGCCCGCCGAGGCACCCGCCCCGCGCACTTCGGGGACGGTGACGTCGACACCGCGGTGTACGACGGCGCGGCGCTCGGGGTCGGTGCTGAGGTCCACGGTCCCGCGCTGATCGAGGAGCCGTTCACGGTGGTCGTCGTCCCGCCGGGCGCGAGGGCCCGGGTCGACGAGGCGGGCAACTACGCCCTCGAACTCTGACGTGCCGGCAACCGCGCGCTTCTTCACCGCCGACGAGTACGCGACCGTCGCCGCGGCCTGCGACCGGCTGATCCCACCCCTCGACGCGCACCCCGGCGGAGCCGCGCTCGGCTGTGCCGACTACATCGACGGGCTCCTCGCCGCGTTCACGTCCGATCCTCCCCGGATCTGGGCCGGCGGCCCGTTCTCGGGACGCGCCGGCGGCGACGCCAGCTTCGAGACCTTCCTGACCTTGAGTCGCGTCGAGGAGCTCGCCTGGCGGACCCGCATCGAGGGGTCCCGGGGCATCCCCGAACGCGAGTTCAACGGTCCGGTGCGGGGCTGGCAAGACGAGTACCGGGCCGGCGCGGCCGCCCTCGGATCGGACTTCGTGGCGCTCCCCGGCGAGGACCAAGACGCCCGTCTCGATGCCGGTCCCGAGTTTAAGGCGCTGCTGTACGGCCACGCCTGCGAAGGTGCGTACGGCGCCCCCGAGTACGGCGGCAACCGCGACGGGCGCGGCTGGACCGCAATTCAGTACCCCGGCGACGTGCAACCCCGGGGCTACACCGACGACGAGGTCGCCGGTCGTGCGTGAGGGCCCGCGGTGACCGACGTCGACGCGGTGATCATCGGGAGCGGGCCCGCCGGCGCGACCGCGGCCGAGGTGCTCACCGCGGCTGGCTGGTCGGTCACCATCCTCGAGAAGGGCCGCAACCATCTCCTGAGCCTCGATTCCCCGTTCGAGCCGCTCGGCCATGTCAGCAACGACGAGATCAAGTTCCTTCGCCGCCATGTCTTGGGCCCCGACCCGTTCCTGGAGCCCCGCACGTTTCGTCGACGCGTCGACGACGGCGACCGGCTCCTCACCGGTGGGGTGAACAACCTGCCGTCGACCGTGGGCGGGGGTGGGTTCCACGCCGATGGGAAGCTGCCCCGGTTCCGTACCGTGGACTTCCACGCCCGATCGGAGCTCGGTCCGATCGAGGGTTCCGACATCGTGGACTGGCCGTTCGGCTACGACGAGCTCGAGCCGTACTACGCCGCGGCGGAAGCGGTCGTCGGCGTCGCCGGCGACGCGACCGGGAACCCGTTCGCGTCGTGGCGATCCGGCCCGTACCCGATGCCCCCCGGTCCGGACATGTTCTGCGCCGCCATCACCTCCGACGCGGCGGACCGACACGGCTATCACCCGTACCGGGCACCGACCGGGGTCAACAGCGTCGAGTACGACGGCCGGCCAGCGTGCAACAACTGTGGGTTCTGTGCCTTCTTCGGCTGCCCCATCGAAGCCAAAGGCGACCCGGTCGCGCCCTTACGCCACGCCTTGCGCACCGGGCGCTGCGAGATCCGCCCCGAATCGTACGTGACCGAGATCACCCTCGACCCCGGTGGACGACAAGCCCGCGGGGTGCGCTACCTCGACGCGCACGGTACCGAGCACGAGATCACGGCCCGCCACGTGGTCCTCGGCGCGGGCGCGTTCGAGACCCCCCGGCTCCTGCTCCGATCCGGGATCGGTCATCCCGACATCGTCGGCCGCTACCTCATGTTCCACTTTCAGACCTACGTCCTCGGGATCTTCCCGTTTCGCCTCCACTCGCACCGCGGCCGCTCCGTCACCCACTTGATGGACGACCCAATCGTCCCGGACGCCGCGGCCCAACAGGCCGCCGGGAACGCCGGACTCCCCTATCTGCGGGGAGGAATCGTCGAGCACGGCGGAAGCTCGCATCCCATCCTCGAGGCGGTCCACCTCCCGGCCGGTGACCAACACACCCGGCTCATGCTCGACTCACCGATGCGGGACCGCATGGCGGCGTTCACCATGCAGGGCGAGGACCTGCCGCAGGCCACGAACCGGGTGG
>DAIPLE010000172.1:0-4988 GCA_036769425.1 Actinomycetota bacterium | reverse complement strand
CGCTTGAGGCGCTCGTTCGCGTCGCGTCCCGGTTCTGTCGACTGATCGGTAGGGTCGACCGGAGTGATTCGCCGACCGACGGCCGTCGTCCTCGCCGCCGTCGTGGCGCTCGTCATCTCGGCCGCCCCCAGCGCGGCTCGCCAGGCCGGTACGTCCGGGATCGGCGACCCTTACTTCCCCACCCTCGGTGACCCCGGCTACCGGGTCCGCCACTACGACCTCGCGCTGCGCGTCGATCCGCGAACCGACACCCTCGCCGGCACCGCGACGATCACTGCCACCGCCCGGCACCGGCTGACCCGCTTCCGCGTCGACCTCGTCGGCCTGCACGTCACTCGCGTGGCCGTCAACGGGAAGCGAACCCCGGTGGTCCAAGACCACGACAAGATCGTGATCTCACCCGCGACGGCGCTCGCCACCGGGTCCGCGTTCTCGCTCACCGTCACCTACGGGGGCCATCCGTCACCCGGGGTCGTGCCGGGCATCGGTCTCGCCAACGGCTGGATCACCAACGGTGCGACGTCGTTCACCCTCGGGGAGCCCGACGCGGCCCGGCGCTGGTTCCCCGCCAACGATCACCCGAGCGAGAAGGCGACGTTCACCTTTCGGATCACCGTCCCGGCCGGCCTCACCGCGATCGCCAACGGTCGGCTCGTCCACCAGAGCCAGACCCGCGCGGGCGTCACCGACGAGTGGCAGGAAGACGCGCCGATGGCCCCGTACCTCGCTCAGGTCGTCGTCGGGAACCTGATCGTCGATCAGCACCCCGGGCCCGGCGGCGTGCTGCTGCGCAACGCGTATTCGCCCGACACCCAGGCCTCGGCCGCGCCCGCGGTGGCGGACACCGCGACGATGCTCGCGTTCTTCACCGACCAGTTCGGCCCCTACCCGTTCCGGGAGTACGGCGTCGTCGTCCCCGACATGCGCGCCGGCGGGTTCGGCTTCGAGTCCCAGACACTCTCGCTGCTGTCCCCCGACGTCTTCGCCCAACGAGTCGCCGCGAGCACGACACTGTCCCATGAGCTCGCGCACCAATGGTTCGGTGACGACGTCAGCCCGGCCTTCTGGCGCGACATCTGGCTCAACGAGGGCTTCGCGACCTACGCCGAGTGGCTCTGGGAGGATCATGCGCTCGGAGTCCCGCTCAGCGCCAACATCGCCGACGCGCGCCGCATCCTCAGCCGGGCGCAACCCACCCCGGTCGACAACCCGGGGGTCGACGCCATGTTCGCCCCGACCGTCTATCAGCGAGGCGCGTTGACCCTGGACGCCTTGCGTCGCGACGTCGGAGACCCCGTGTTCTTCCGCATCTTGCGGACCTACCTGCAGCACTTCGCCGGCCGGTCGGCCACGACCCGGGACTTCGTCACGACCGCCGACGCCGTCGCGGGCCGCGACCTGGGACCCCTCTTCACTGCCTGGCTCGGCGCCGGACCACTCCCGACCAGCTGATCGCTATCGGCCGGCGCCCGAGCCCGGCTCCCACCGGGCCCATCGCTCCGGTTCCCCCCAGCCGGTGTGATGCTCGGGCCAGTTCGCCGGGGGAAGCCCGACCGGGGACGTCCCGACCTCGCGGCCGTACCAGAGCAGATGCTCACGGCGGACGAAGTACCAGTCGCCGTCCCGACGCTGATACGCGTCGCGGTACTGGATGGCCTGGACGATCCATCGGTCGTCGACCTGGACCTCACCCCGGCAATAGACGACCCCAGTGGCATGGTCGGCGTCCTCGACGTCGATCAGTTGCGTGCCGACGTTCAGGATCGTGACCCCGAGGTCGGCGACCGCGTCTCGCAGGTACGCGGCGAGTGCCGCGCGGCCCCGACGGTTGCGCCCGACCCGCACGTCGTCGACGAACAACGCGGCGACGCCATCGAAGTCCCGAACATCCATAGCGACCGCGTAACGGGCCACGAGCTGACGGATGGCGTCGTGGGCGACCAGCCGGTCGAGGGGTGAAAGGTCACGCACGACGCCGAGTCTCACATCCCGTCAGGCGAGGTGCTCCCGCACCAGCCGTTCCGCGCGGGCGGTGTCTTCCTGCAGGAAGAAATGGCCCCCGTCGACGCGTACGAGCGGGGCGTTCGCCCGCTCGGCCTGGGCTCGGAACCAGTCCAGGGGCAGGTCAGAGTGCGCGCCCGCCACGACGGTGGTGGGTGCCGACAGGGCATCGAGATGACGCCACGCCGCGAGGGCGCCGTCCTCGTTGGCCGACACCTCGAAGAGCGTCGCTTCCGCGTCGGGCGGACAAGCCAGCTCGATCTGACCGTCGGCCCGGTCGACGAACCCCCAGCGGACATACGCCTCGAGCGCCTCCGGCGCGAGGGCATCGAGGGGCGGCCGCGCGCCGTATGACGCCACGACCGTGGGGCGGTCGGGCCACACCGCCCGCCGCCTCCGGGCGATGGCGGCCATCGAGTTCGGCTCGCCGGGCGCGGTCCCTGGCGGCCGGGATTCACGAGCGGCCGCGACGTCGAAGCCGATCGCCTCGCACAGCATGAGGCGCCGCGTCGCGCCGGGTCGTCGCTCGTCGAGTACCGAGCACACTCCCCCGCCGAGCGATTCGCCGAGCGCCACCCATCGCTCGGCGCCCAGCTCGTCGAGGACCGCGAGGACGTCCCCGGCCAACCGGGCGAAGCCGTACCCGTCGAACGGATCAGCCGGGACGTCGGTGCCGCCATGGGCTCGCAGGTCCACCCCGATCGGGCGGAACCGGTCGGTCAGTCGGCGGGCCAGCGGATCGAAGAATCCGGCGCAGAAGCCGTTGGGGTGGAGCAGGAGCAGCGGCTCGCCGCGACCGCCCCAGTCCAGGGCGGCAATACGCAGCCCGTCGTGCGCGACGGTTCGCGGTGTGGGGTCCCCGGTCAGGCGGCTATGCGACCGGTTCGGCGGCGAGGATCCGGCCCAGCGTCAGCAGCTGGGGCGTGGTGCCGCCCAGGGTGAGCTCGAGCTGTTTGGCGAGCAGGAAGTACCGGTGCAGGGGGTAGTCCCGGTCGACGCCCATCCCGCCGTGCAGATGCTGCGCCGCGTGCACGACCCGCTGGCCACCCTCGGCGGCCCAGAACTTCGCCACCGCGACCTCGGCGGTCGCCGGAAGCTCTTCCGAGAGCCGCCAGATGGCCTGCCACGCGGTGAGCCGGATCGCCTCGGTGTCGATGTACGCGTCCGCGGCGCGTTGCCCGACGGCCTGGAACGTCGCGATCGGCCGGTCGAACTGCTCGCGGGTCTTGGTGTACTCGGCCGTCATGCGAACCGATTCCTCGCAGACACCTACCGCGATGGCGCACAGCGCCGCCGTGGCCCGCTCGATGGTCCAGTCGAGCACCTCGGCGCCCCGCTCGGCGCCTCCGAGCACGTCGTTGCCGGTGATCCGCGCCCCGTCGAGGTGAACGGCCGCCTCGGGGTGGCCGCTGGTCGTGTTCTGACGCTCCCGGCTCACGCCGCGGGCGTTGGGATCGACGATGGCGACGATCACCGAGCCGTCGTCGGCGGTCGCGGGGACGAGGATCCGGTGGGCGAGCATCCCGTCGGGAACGCAGATCTTGTCCCCGTCGAGGATCCAGCTGTCGCCGTCGCGGCGGGCCGTCGTCACCGGACGCCGCGGGTCGGCGCCGGCCTCGACGAGCGCCGCGGTCAGGATCGTGTCGCCGCTCACGACACCGTCGAGGAGGGCCTGCTGGGTATCGGAGCCGAACCGGGCGACTGGGAGCGCGCCGAGCACGATCGTCGACAGGTACGGCACCGGTGCGACGGTGCGGCCGAGCTGTTCGAGGACGATGGCGGCCTCGAGGAACCCGTAGCCGCCGCCGCCGTGCGCCTCCGGGATGGAGATCCCGAGCAGGCCGGCGTCGGCGAGCTTGCCCCACAGCTCTCGGTCGAGATTGTCCTCGCCCGCTTCGATCTCCTTGAGGCGGTCATGGGTGACCTCTCCGTGGAGGATCTGCTCGGCAAGACCCTGGAGGTCCTGCTGCTCCTCGTTGAACCCGAAGTCCATGTGGTGCTCCTGCTCCTTACGAGACGACTACCGCGGCGCGAGTGGCATGCCGAGGCCGAAGACCGCGATCAGATCGCGTTGGACCTCGTTCGTGCCGCCGCCGAACGTGAGGATGATCAGCCCGCGGTACGAATGCTCGAGACGGGACTGGAGGACGGCGCCCGGCGCGTCGTCCTTGAGGTACGCGCGTTGGCCGATGATCTCCATCAGGAGCCGGAACGCCTCGAGGTAGAACTCGGTGCCGTACACCTTCGTTGCTGACGCGTCGGCGGGTTGCAGCTCACCTTTCGTCGACGCCCATGCGATCTTCCAGTTGATGAGCCGCAGGAACTCGAGTCGGGCGTGGACGCGAGCCAAGCTGAGCTGCACCCACTCTTGATCGATGACCCGCGTCCCGTCCGCCAGGCGGGTCTGTTGCGCCCACTGGCGCACGTCGGTGAGCGCTCGCTCGACCATCCCTGACGAGCACAGCGTCACGCGCTCGTGGTTCAGCTGGTTCGTGATCAGCTTCCAACCTTCGTTCTCCTCACCGACGCGAGAGGTCGCCGGGACACGAACGTCCTCGTAGAACACCTGGTTGATGTCGGTCTCGCCCATCACGTGGATGGGGAGCACCTTGATCCCAGCGGTGTCCATCGGGAGGATGAACAGCGAGATACCTTTGTGCTTCTTGACGTTGGGATCGGTCCGCACCGCCAGCCACACGTAGTCCGCGTTGCTCGCCAGGCTGGTCCACATCTTCTGGCCGTTGATGATGTACTCGTCCCCGTCGCGCTCGGCCTTGGTGCTCAACGCCGCGAGGTCGGTTCCCGCCCCCGCTTCGGAGTAGCCGATGCAAAAGTGGACTTCGCCTTTGAGGATCTTCGGGAGGAAGAAAGCCTTCTGCTCGTCGGTGCCGAACCGCATGATCGTCGGGCCGACGGTGTTGATCGTGAGCATCGGCACCGGCGCGCCGGCCCGCATCGACTCGTCGAACCAGATGAACTGCTCGACG
>DAIPLE010000026.1:10315-14673 GCA_036769425.1 Actinomycetota bacterium | reverse complement strand
GTCCCCGGGGCCCAACGCGCCGAGCGCGACGCTCAGCACCGCGACCGTCACGACGTACTCCCAACCCTGGGGCTGGCTGTTGATGAAGAAGCCGTTCTTGCGGTGGTTGGTGATCGCCGCCACCAGCATCAGCGATGCCAGAGCGCCATACGAGACCGGGGTGAGGAAGCCGAGCACGAGCACGACGCCGACGACGAGCTCGGTGAGGGTGACGTTCCAGGCGTGGAACTGACCGGACTTGAGCCCGAGGCCTTCGAACCAGTTGGCGATGCCCGGCCCCGAACGGGTGGCGGCCAGGTGACGCCAACCGTGGACGAAGATCATGATCCCCAGCCACACTCGAGCCAGCGCCAGTGCGAAGTTCGCCACATCGATGTCGTGCACGCCTCTCCCCTTCCGTCAACAGCGAGGCTACCCGGAGCGACGTAGGCTGACGTTGACGTCAGGTACCTGCGATCAGGGAGCGCGACCGCCGCTATGCCGACTGCCGAAGATCTCATTCTGGTCAGCGTCGACGACCATGTCGTCGAGCCACCCACGCTGTTCGACGCCCACCTGCCCGACAAGCTCAAGGAGTTCGCTCCCCGCAGCGTGCGCAAGGACGACGGCACCGACGTCTGGGTGTACCAGGGAGCCGAGATCCCGAACATCGGCCTCAACGCCGTCGCCGGGCGCCCTCCGGAGGAATACAACATCGAGCCGACGTCGTACGACATGATCCGCGCCGGCTGTTATGACATCCATGAGCGCGTCCAAGACATGAACCGCAACGGTGTGCTCGGCTCGATGTGCTTCCCGAGCTTCGTCCAGTTCTGCGGCCAGCTGTTCTCGCGCTCGAAGGATCTCGATGTCGGCCTGCAGCTCCTACGGGCCTACAACGACTGGCACATCGACGAGTGGTGCGGCACCTACCCGGGGCGGTTCATCCCGTTGTCGATCCCGCCGATCTGGGATCCCCAGCTCATGGCCGACGAGGTGCGCCGGGTGGCGAAGAAGGGTTGCCACGCGGTGACGTTCTCCGAGAACCCGTTCAAGCTCGGCTGGCCCCACGTCTTCGGTGACCACTGGGATCCGTTCTTCGCGGCGTGTCAAGACGAAGGCACCGTGATCTGCCTGCACATCGGGTCCTCGTCGACGACGATCGAGGTCGCCCCGGGGGCGCCGATCGACATCATGATCACGTTGACACCGCTCAACACGATGCAGGCCGCCACCGATCTGCTCTGGTCCCAGGTGCTGCGCAAGTTCCCCAATCTCCAGTTCGCGCTCTCCGAAGGCGGCACCGGGTGGATCCCGTACTGGCTGGAGCGGATCGACTACGTCTACCAGCAGCACCGCTTCTGGACCCACCAGGACTTCGGCGACAAGCTGCCGAGCGAGGTCGCGCTGGACCATTTCACCTTCTGCTTCATCAGTGACCGGTCAGGCGTCGAGGACCGTCACCGGATCGGGATCGACAACATCACCTGGGAATGCGACTACCCGCACTCCGACTCGACGTGGCCCCATTCGCCCGAGGCGATCGCCAAGCAGCTCGAAGGGGTTCCGGAAGCCGAGATCGCCAAGATCACCCACGAGAACGCGATGCGCATCTTCCGGTACGACCCGTTCACGCAGCGACCGAAGGAGCGTGCGACCGTCGGTGCGCTCCGCGCCGACGCGTCGGCCTGAGCGTCGCCGAGCCCCTTCGGCTCCCGTCACGCCTCGCGGCGGGTGACGTGGCGCAGCTCGGGGACCAGACCCGCACCGGCCAGGCGCCGCAGCGCCCGGGCCTCGTCGAGGTCGAGGACCACAGCCTGGCGGGCCGGTCGGCGCACTAGGAAGGTCACGACGCAGTCGTCGCACACCTCGGTGCCCTGCATCACACAGTCGTCACAGTCGATCCGCATGGATCGCAGCGTCGCATGGGGGTGTGACAGCGAAAAGGCTCCGGCGAGGCGCCGCACCCGTCGAACCGGGCCCAGCCCGACCCCGGCTCGCTGCTGGGGTTAGCGGCGCAGCACCCCGAGGAGCGTGTCGGCGGAGACGACCGCGGCTCCGAGCTCGGCCGCGTGGTCACCCACCCACCGATCGGAGGACGCCACGAGGACCGGCGCGGCCGGGGGAAGCGCATCCACCTCGCGGAGCACCACCGGGTCGGCCTCTTCGTCGGCGGCGGAGAAGACGACCCTGACCCCGGGGCGGCGTCGGGCCGGGACCGCTTCGACGTCGCTGCCGTCGAAGACGACGACGACTTCGCACCGCAGCCGAAGATGCAACGCCTCGAGGGCCGCGACGAGCCGATCCCGTTGATCGCTGGGCGCCGCGTCGCCCCAGCCGCGCATCGAGACGTTGTACCCGTCCACGATGAGGACCACGCCCCGAGTTCGGAGCATGGCGTCGAGGGCGGCGACGGTGTCGGTGACCAAGCCGGGCGGAGGACCGACCCGGGTGCGCGGCGCCGAGCGGGCCGCGGGTTGCGGGGTGAGCGCCGGTGAGGCCGAGGCCGCGGTGCCCCGCGCGGTGAGGTCGCGGAGCGTGGCGGCGAGTCGTTCCGCGACCCGGGCGGCTTCGACGACCGCGGTGACGTCCACGCTGGCGGTGCTCGGCGCCGGAGGGGTGGCGGATGGGTCACGGTCCGGTGGGCTTTGGCGCCGCAGATCGCGTAGGCGTCGTTCCGCCTCGCGGGCCCGAGTGGCTTCGCGTTCGAGACGGGCTTCGGCTTCCTCGGTCGCGGCGCGGGCCCTGGCGACCATGGCTTCGGCCTCGGTGCGGGTTCGCTCCGCGGCCTCGATGCCGTGCTCGGCTCGTTGATCACGGTCGCGACGCGATCGACGCTCGGCCCGTAGCTGCTCCTCGAGACGGGCGACGTCCTGTCGGGATCGCCCGCGGTCCTCCTCGGCTCTCCGGCGCGCTTCGTCGAGCGTGGACAGCTGGAGTTGACGGGCCTTGGCGTCGTCCTCGGCTTCCTTCTCGACCCGCTTGCCGTCAAAGGACGCGCAGAGCACGCCGATCCCGAACGCCCAGCCTTCGGGTCGGGCGGCATACAGCGCCGAGGCCAGCAACGGCAGGTCGGCGCGCGCCGCGGCGTCATCGACGCGGCGGAGGGCGTGAGCCGCGTCCCAGGTCTCGAGCACGGCCTCCACGGCGGGCCGGGCGAGGAACCGCGTCGCGGCCCGGGACCGGAACTGCTCGTCGACGTCGAGTGCCCGCCGCAGCTGCTGACGGGCGGGACCCGTCGTCAACCCTTGCTTCCCGAAGCTCGCGAGCGGGCGAACCGCCGGCGGGAAGTCGCCGGGGTCAAGGTCCCGCAGGACCGCGGCGGCGGCGTCGAGCATCGGGACGAGCAACGATTCGGGTATCGGCAGCGGCTCGGCGACCTCGGGGTCCGACGTCTCGTGTCGGACGGTCACGTCGTCACCCGGAGCTCGCGGCCTCGGCTGATGGTTCCGCGACCTCGACGACGGTGTCGCCGCTGGCGCCACACCAGCGACACGTCACCTCGACGATCTGCTCCTCGAGGACCGACTCGTCTTCGACCGTGAGTTCGCCAGCGAGGCTGTAGTGGTGGAACGCCCGGGTCCGGCGAACCGCGACAACGTCGAAGCGGGTGACATTCCCGCAACCGGCGCAGCGGAAGCGGACCGGGTCGCCCATTTCGGCAGTGTACCCGCCGGGTCGCGGATATCGAACGTACGTTCCGAGCGCGGCGGGTGTCGGTCCCCCCGGCTACGAGCGGCGCGTACCGGCCGGGCGACGCGAGCGCGAGCTCGGCCGGGGCGGCACCGGGCCGGGATCGATCTCGTCGGCTCCGTCCGGGCCACCCGAGCGGCGCCGCCGGCGCAGCATGAGCCACCGGCCACCCTCGACGAAGAGCTCGACGAGGACGGTGGTGGCGAGCGCCCACAACACGACGATGACGAGCAGGGGAACGAAGCGCGACAGGTTGTGCTTCACGATGACATCGAGCAGCTTCTGGCTCGTGAGGTAGCCGAGGATCCGGGCGGGGACGCCGATGATCGCGAGCCCGATCGGCACGGCCAGCACCCAGGCCCCGACCCGGACCGTGAGCGGGAGGCCGTCGCGGGGCGGCTTCCCCCCTCCGCGGGGCGGCTTCCCCGCGCCGCGGGCCGGCACGGCGGGCGGAACGGCCGGTCCCCCGTCGGCGGGGAACATCACCGTCCCGCCGGGCGGTCCCGAGCTCGGGCTAGCGACGACCGGCGGCGCGGCGGGTGCCGGTCGCGGCGGACGACCGGGGGGTTCCGGTGACGAATCGGGAGGAGCGGGCCGGCGCCGCGGGGGAGGCGCGGCGGCCCCGCCCCGAGGGGGAGGCGACGGCGAGCCGCCGCCCGGCGCGGGGCGAGCCACCGGCGGGACCT
>DAIPLE010000026.1:0-10215 GCA_036769425.1 Actinomycetota bacterium | reverse complement strand
GGGGGAGGCGACGGCGAGCCGCCGCCCGGCGCGGGGCGAGCCACCGGCGGGACCTTCAGCACTTGCCCGCAGTTCTCACAACGGAAGGTATCCGTTGCGAGCCCGTCGAGTCGCTTCTTCGTGCCACAGCTCGGGCACTGGAGAGCCTTGGCCATCTCAGGCCGCCTCGGCGTCGCGAGCCGCGACGCTGGTGCGCACGAAGGCGTCGAGCGCCGCCCGCGCCCGTCCCTCGTCGACGGACGCGCGTGCCGCCTCGAGCCCGTCCGGGAGGTCACCGGCGACCCCGGCGACGACCAGCGCGGCCGCGGCGTTGAGCAACGCGATGTCCCGGTTGGGGCCGGGTTTGCCGTCCACCACCGCGTGCACCACCTGGGCGTTCAGGTCGGCGTCACCGCCGGCGAGGGCGGCCCGGTCGACGAGCGGGAGACCGAGGGCCTTGGGGTCGATCTCGAACTGGGAGATTCTCCCATCGCGGAGCTCATGGACCGTGGACGTCGTGGTGGTCGTGAGCTCGTCGAGCCCGTCATGACCGTAGAAGACCCACGCCCGTTCGACGCCCAGCTCGGCGAGGGCACCGACCACCCGCTCCGCCATCGCGGGGTCGGACACGCCGACGGTGCGGCGCGTCGCTCCCGCCGGGTTCGCCAACGGGCCCAGGAAGTTGAAGGTCGTGGGCACGCCAAGCTCGCGTCGGGCCGCGGCGGCATGGCGGAGCGCGGAATGAAACCGCTGCGCGAAGCAGAAGCCGATTCCGGCGTCTCGGAGGCAGCGGGTCACACCGGCGGGCCCGAGGTTGATCGCGACCCCGAGGGCTTCGAGGACGTCCGCTGACCCGCAGCGCGAGGACGCCGCCCGGTTCCCATGCTTGGCCACGCAGGCGCCGCCACCGACGGCGATCAGCGCGGCGATGGTCGAGACATTGATCGTGCCCGCCTGGTCGCCGCCGGTCCCGCAGGTGTCGACGAGCGGTTCGGGGCCGTCCCAGTCGACGTGGTCGGCGTGGGCGAGCATGGCTCGGACCAACGCGGCAAGTTCGGCCGGCGTCTCACCTTTGGCCCGCAGCGCGACGGCGAACGCCGCGATCTGCGCGTCGGTGGCGTCTCCCGCGAGGACCGCGCCAAGCGCGGTCTCAGCGAGGGAAGCGGGGAGCTCCTCTCGTCGCACCAGGCGACCGAGCACGTCGCGCCACAGCACCGCGGAATCCGTCATCGCCGCGCCCGTCGAGTCCGATTGCAGCGTCTCACCGACTAGTCCCACCAGAGATCGTGGTCGAGCACACCGCGAGCGATCAGCCCGAGCTGGATCTGGCTGGTGCCCTCGACGATCGTGAGCTGTTTGGCGTCGCGGTAATAGAGCTCGAGCGGATGGTCTTTCATGTAGCCGGCCGCGCCGAGCATCTGGAGCGCCTCGCCGGACACCTTCACCCCGAGCTCGGTGGCGTAGTACTTGGCCATCGAGAGGAACGAGACCCACTCCTTGGTGAACTGTCCCCGGTCGGCCATCCACGCCGCTCGATAGGTGAGCAGTCGGGCCGCCTCGATCTCGGTTGCGAGCTCCGCGATCTTCCACTGGATGCCTTGAAAGTCGGCAATCGTCCGTTCGAACGCCTGTCGATTCCGAACGTACTCGACCGCGTACATGAGGGCACCCTCGGCGAGACCGATGCCCCGCGCCGCGACGACGGGCCGCATGGCGTTCAGCCCGAGCATCGCGAGGCGGAAGCCACCGATCTCGCCCACCACGTTCTCGGCGGGGACGCGCACGTCGTCCAGGAGGAGCTCGCCGGTGTCGACACCTTTGACACCCATCTTGCGGTCGATGGACCCGACCGCGAGGCCGGGACGGTCGCGCTCGACGATGAACGCTGAGACGCTGTCGTGGGCCCGGGAATCGACGGGCCCGGTCTTGGCGAAGATGCAGTACCAGTCGGCTTGGCGGACGCCCGACATCCAGCATTTGGTGCCGGTGAGAACCCAGTCGTCCCCATCGGCGCGAGCCCGGGTGCGCATACCCATCACGTCACTGCCGGCCTGGGGTTCGGACAGCCCGAACGCGGCCCGGGCCTCCCCGGTCGCGACCGGGGTCACGAAGCGCCGCTGCTGCTCCTCGCTGCCGGCAATCAACACCGGACCGGTGGGCAACCGGGTCAAGAGCAGCATCAGTGCCGCGGCGTTCGAGTACTTGGCGACCTCTTCGATCGCGAGGACAAGCCCGAAGATGCCGGCGCCCGACCCGCCCAACTCCTCCGGGACACACAACCCGGTGAGGCCCGCGTCGACGAACAGGTCGAAGAGGTCCTGGGGGTACTCCTCGGAGTCGTCGATCTCGCGAGCTCGGGGCGCGATGCGCTCCTGGGCGAGCTTGCGAACCGTGGCCTGCAGCTCGGCGAGCTCAGGCGAGAGATCGAATTGCACCGCCTGAGGGTACCGGGCACTCCTGGGGCCTTATCGGGCGCCCCGGGCCGGGACCGCTACGCGGTCTTGCGACGCTGGCGGAGCACCCGGCGGCGTTCGCGGGCGGTCAGGCCACCCCAGACGCCTTCCTTCTCTCGGGTGGCCAAGGCGTACTCCAGGCAGGCCTCTCGGACCGGGCACTGGGCGCAAATCACCTTCGCCTCGACGCCGTCGTCGTCTTCGCTGGGATGGAAGATCTCGGGGTCGACACCCCGACATCGGGCCTGGTCACGCCAGGAGCCGATCGCCCGCATCGCCATGGGGCACCACGCTTTCTACGTCCACACCCCCGGGGGGACGGGGGTCTAGTTCAACGATGGGTGCATCGACGAGTATTCCCCACCACCTGAGGCGACCCGACCCCGGTTTTCGGGGGCCGGCGGGGCCCTTTCGCGGCGGCGGATCCCTGAGCGCCGGCGGGCGCTTCGGGGCGGCGGCGCCCATCGGGGTGAGGCCGACCCCCGGGACGGTGGGCGCGATGATCGGGTGCGCCCTGCGGTTGCGGGGTCGAGGAGCCCCGATGGACCCAACCCGTGCCGACGCCACCGACTGGCGGGTGATCCTGCGCGGCGCGACGGCCGGCTTGTCGGTCATCGTGCCGGTGACAATCCTCCGGGCGATCCTCGACCGGGACGTCACCGACTTCAACAACAGCGGCTGGGTGTATCCGCTGTTCATCCTGATCCTCGCGGCGTATGTCCTGGCCGGCTGGGTCGCCGGGCGCGGTGCGCCGGGGACACCGCTTACCCACGGTGCCCTCGCCGGGTTGGGCTCGGTAGTGCTCTGGATCCCGATCCGGATCGTGATCTGGGTGGTGCGGGAGCAGGGCCAGGGCCTGGTCAGCGGCAACCGCGCCGCGTTGCCGCCCGGACAGGTGTTCGGCGCCCTCGTGATCAGCGTCGGCCTTGGGATGCTCGGCGGGATCGTGGGGGCACGGGGTCGGCGCCGCGCCGACGAGCCGGCCGCGTCGGGTCCCGGGGCCTGACCCCCCGAGGCGCGGTTCGCGACGTCGCGCGTCAGCGCGGTACGTACGCGACCACGCCATCGACCCGGGCGATCTCCCGGTAGTGGCTGCGGAGATAACGACCGAACCGTGGGAACCGGGCCTGGGACTCATACCGCGCGTTGCGCACGTTGGCCGGCGCGAGGTCCAACACCAGTGCGGGCGGGTGGGCCCGCAGGTCAGCCTCGAAGTCGGTCCACGCCCCGGGCGCGGCGTCTTGCATGCCGGTGAGGCTCGGCGGTCGACCTCCGCTTTGACCGGTGAGGAAGCCGGTCGTCGCGAACCGGGTGGCGGGGGGACGGTCGGCTTGCCAGTAGACCTCGGGGAGGTGCCCCCAGATGAGGATGCGCCGGTTCTCGGGGACGGTCCGGCGAACGTAGGCGCTGAGATCGCGAGCGACGACTTCGGTTCGGGACAGGTGGCTCGCCAGTGCCTTCTGGGCAAAGAACGCGACGGGTACCGCGACGACGACGGCGATGACGGCCAGGGTCCGCTTGGATACGTTGACGATCGGCCCGGTGCCGAGCAACGCGAGCGGCGGCACGAGCTGGAGGTAGTAGTGACCGAAGAACCGGAACCCGCTCGCAACCGCGATGATCCCCGCCGCGGTCCACAACCAGAGGTCGACGTTGGCGCGGCGTCGCCGCAGCGACACGACCGCCAGCGACACGACGGCGATGTTCGCGAGCACGAACCACAGCGTCTGGCGGAGCCCCAGATGCACGCTGTACCCGACCGCGCCCCCGGTGTCGAGATACCCGGTGTCGCCGGTGAACACCCAACGGAAGAAGTCGTGCGCACCGAACAGCATTGCGGCGAGCGCGATCGGGGCGAGGAACCCGACTGCGATGAGCCCGACTCCTCGCAGTCGACGGGTCCGTGCGGACTGCCAAATCAGCCACACCGCGGGCAGCAACGTGGCCGCCGCGGTCTGCTTGGTGAGCGTGGCAACCCCGATCGCGACACCGGAGGCGAACGGGCGGCGCCGGGCGGCGAGGACAAAGCCGGCGACCATCGTCGGCAGCATGAAGGTCTCGAAGTTCGCCGCCTGGAGGTCGGTGGCGTAGAACGCCGCGGATGCGCCAAGGAAGAGGAGCCCGGCGATGAGACCGGCGCGGTCCCGGTTCAGTCGCCGACGAGCCTCGGCGGCGAGCAACAGGGCGGTGACGACATCGGCGAGGATGGCGAGGATCCGGACGGGCACGAGATCGTCGGATCCGGTGAGTCGGAACGTCGCCGCGTACAGATACGGGACCACCGGAGGTTTCCGGTCGACGGTGTCGACGTAGAGCCGTCCGCCGCGATTCAGCGCCTGGGCTTGGGTCGCGGCGTAGGCCTCGTCGGAGTTCCAGGCCCGCGCTGACAGCATCGGTACGTGCACCGCGAACGCGACCACGACGAAGGTCAGCACCAGCAGCGGACCGCGACTGACGTTGATCGACGCCCGGTTTCGGCCTGGGGGGGCAACGTCCCCGGCGGGTGGAGCAGCCGGCGCCGGCGGGAGCGGGTCAGGCGCCGGGCGCATGATCGTTCGAGCGTATCGGCGCGCCCACGCTGATGGTCCGCGTACCCGCCCGTCGGCCCTGCTCCCGTATATTCGAGGCCTTGCGCGCCGGGGAACAGACGATGGACGGCGGATGACGGCTGACCCGGCCACCCTGGGTCTGCAGCCGGACGCCGACGCGCCCGGCTACGAACCCCAACGGCGTTGGCGTCCCACCCGCCTGCAGTGGGCGGTCGGGATCTGGCTCGTCGCCGTCGGCGTGATGCTGTGGAAGTGGCATCTGACCACGGACCGCCGCCACTTGTTCGTCATCATCGGGACCGGTCTCATCGCGACGGGAGCCGGACGGCTGCGGACCGTGGCCCGGGTCGTGATCGACTGGGCCCCGCTGTTCTTCATCCTCGCGGCCTACGACTCGCTTCGGGGTCAGGCCGACAAGTGGTTCCCGGTCAACGTCACCCCGCAGATCCGCGCCGACCAGCTCCTCTTTGGCGGCACGGTCCCGACGGTGCAGCTCCAGCATGCGCTCTTCACCCCCGGACACCCTCACGTCTGGGACTATGCCGCGTTCTTCGTCTACCTGACGCACTTCTTCGCGGCGTTGTTCGTTGCAGCGTTGCTGTGGAAATTCGCCTACCCGAGATTTCGGCGCTTCGCGGCTCTGATCGTCGCCTTAAGTTTCGCGGCGTTCGCGACCTACGCCCTGTTTCCCGCCGCGCCGCCCTGGCTGGCCAGCCAGACGCACCACCTGGCCCCGACGGCGAAGATCGTCGATGAGATCTGGACCCACCTCGGCCTCCAAAACGGCGCCAGCCTCCTCTCGGCTCGCAGTCGCGAGGCCAACCCGGTCGCGGCGATCCCGTCGCTGCACGCCGGCTACACATTGCTGCTCATGCTGTTCTTCTGGCGGTCGGCCGGGCGGTGGCGGTGGCTGCTTCCGCTGTACCCCCTCGCGATGGCATTCAGCCTCGTGTACACCGGTGAGCACTACGTCATCGACATCCTCTTGGGTTGGCTCTACGCCGTCGTCGTGTACTTCGTGGGCACCTGGCTCATGGACCGTTGGGCTCGTCGCCGATCTCGGGTCTCGGCAGATCCGCTTGAGCCGGAGCCGCCCCCGCCGGTACTCGCCGGCGTAGCGCTCAGCAGTCGCGATTGAGGACGACGCCGGACGCCGCGACCGTCCGGCACACGATGCCCGACCCGAGCGTCGCGAGGGTCACACCGCGCGCGCCGACGAACGTCGCACCGGCGAGCCAAGCCCGGTCGAGGCGAGCCCCGCGCAGGTCCGCCCGGTTCAGGTTCGCGTGCTCGAGGTGGGCGTGGCGGAGATCGGCTCCCTGGAGGTTCGTGTCGGTGAGGTTCGCTCCGCTGAGGATGGCGCCGACGAGCACGGCGTGGCGGAGATCGGCGCGGCTGAGGTTCGCTCCGAACAGGTTGCCCCGGAGGATGTCGGCCCCCTTCATGTAGGTGCCCTGACAGCCTGCGCCGGGCTCGATGGCGCAACCTCCCACGGTGGTAACCGAGCTCGAGGAGCATGCCGAGACCAACACACCGAGCGCGATGACCGCGGCCAGGGTGGCGCGTCGCCGAGACGCGCACCGAGGGGGTCGGTGCCCGGCTGGCGGCTCCGTGGGTTCTCTCCGGCCGTCACCGCGCACGATCATTGGCCGAGGAACGTAGTGGCGCACCTGCCCGGAGCGGGGATCACCCCCCGAGCTTGGCGGCGGGGCTGAGCACGGACCCGAGCCGCAGGTCGAGCCCGCCGCTAGCGTGCGCGCTCATGCGACGGCGACCCTCTCGGTGGCGGAGAGCGGCGATGGTGGTCGGCGCCACGGTCGGCGTGGTCACGTTCGGGCCCGCAGCGTCGTCGGGCGCGGCGTCCAGCCCAGCCCCGAACGCCTGCACCCTCCTCACCGCGCACGAGGTACAGGCCGCGTTGGGCGGCACGGTCGCCGACGGGAGCCTCACCACGGCACCCGACGGGACCCAGAGCGTCTGCGACTGGGTCGTCATCATGAGCTCGTCTCGGGGATACGGCGTGCAGCTCGACGTTCACAGCGGGCGAACCGCGGCCAATTTCGCCTTGCAGCGAAAGATCGCCCGGGGCCGAACCCGGACGATCAAGCACCTCGGTGACGGCGCCTTCAGCGAACGGGCCGTCGTCGCCGGCCATGTCTTCGACGACCTCTGGGTCCAGCACGCCACGATCAACTTTCGGGTGGAGATCCTGAAGGATCTGGGGTCGAAGCCACTGGAGCCACTCGCCCGTCTCGTGCTCTCCCGGCTCTGACGACACCCGGGCCGAGGCGTCATCCGGCTCCGGCGAGCCACCCGAGCGTTCCGGAGAACGCGAGGATCGACAGGCCAAGCGCGACGTACACGACCGGGACCACGATGTGGCTGAAGCGGTTCATGGCCCGGCTGGTCCAGCCGGCATGGGCGAGGGCCCGGGCGGCGGCGCACCAGATCCCCGCGGCCACGAAGAAGACGACGACGATCAGGGCGGCATCGCCGAGCGACCGGGTCGCGAAGACCGGGACGTACGCGGCGATGTTGTCGCCACCGTTGCCGACGGTGACCGCGCTCACGACGAAGGGACGGTGGCGACCGGGGCCGGCCGTGGTGTCGGGGTCGGGCGGCCGACCGCCGCGGAGGAGGGCGACGAGCTTGACCGCACCGAGTGTCAACGGGACGAGGCCGAGCAGGCCGATGTAGCGGTGCGGCACGGTCGATGCCGCCGCGGCTCCGCCGGCGCTGACCGCCACGATGACCGCCAACCCGAGGTACTCGCCCCCGGTGACCTGCCGGGACCGGTATGACCGGTCGGAGTAGAACGCGGTCAGGACGACCAAGTTGTCGATGTTGGTCGTGGCGTACAACCCGACGGCGAGGAGGACGGTGGCGACCACGAAGCTCCGAGCAGGTTCGCGCGGCGCGCGCGGCCGCGGACGTTAGTCGCCGCCGAGCCGACGGGCTCGGCGGTGGCGGGGCACGCACTGGTGGACATCGGTCCCGCCGCGGCGCCGGCGACGCGGGCCGGCCCGGACCACTAGAACAGCCTTGTGGGGCACGCTCGTCGGTCACCGGCGTTCCGGACGGGAGTCGAAGGGCCGTGAGCGGGCGGGCGCTCGTCGTCGGCGGGACCGGCCCGACGGGCCAACCGGTCGTCGCGGGTCTCGTCGCCCGGGGCTACGACGTCACGATCCTGCACCGCGGGACGCACGAGCGACCGGACCTCCCGACGGTGGTCCGCCACCTTCATCACGACCCCTACGACGACGCGGTCCTCGACGACATCCTGGGCGGTGCGACCTTCGATCTGGTCGTCGCGATGTACGGGCGGCTCCGCCGGATCGCGGCGTGCACCGCCGGGCGGGTTAGCCAGTTCGTGTCGGTGGGTGGCGTCCCCGCGTACCGAGGCTGGATGAACCCATGGCTGGCTGACCCGCCGGGCTTGGCGGTCCCGGTGACCGAGGAGGCGGCAACCGTCGCCGACGCGGCTGAGGACGAGAAGGGCTTTCGGATCGTGCGGACCGAAGCGGCGGTGTTCGAGTCGCACCCCGCCGCGACCCACTTCCGGTACCCGTACGTGTACGGGCCGTACCAGCTCGCCCCGCGGGAGTGGTCGATCGTGCGACGAATCCTCGACGGGCGCCGCCGTATCGTCGTCGCCGACGACGGCCTCACGTTGCATCACCACGGCTACACCGAGAATCTGGCTCATGCCCTGCTGTTGGCGGTCGACCAGCCGTCCGCTGCGGCCGGGCAGGTCTTCAACGTCGGCGACGAGGAGGTCCTGACGGTCCGCCAGGTCATCGAGCTGGTCGCGGCCACCCTCGAGCACGAGTGGGAGATCGTGTCGATGCCGTACGAGCTGGCGGTCCCAGCCCGTCCGCTGCTCGCCCAGCCGTTGCCGACCCACCGGGTGCTCGATCTGGCCCACGTGCGCAACCGGCTCGGCTACCGCGACGTCATCCCGGCCCGCGAGGCGGTGCCGAGAACGGCACGGTGGCTGGCCGCGCACCAGCCCGAGCCGGGCGGGCAAGAGGAGATGGTCCTGACCGACCCGTTCAACTACGAGGCCGAAGACCGCCTGATCGACGCCTGGTGCGCGGCGCGAGCCGCGGTCCTCCCGGCGACAGTGTTCGACCCCGAACCGGGCTATGGCCTCGCCTACAGCGGTCCCGGCGGCCGGGCTCGCTCCCAAGCCAAGTTCCGTCCGTGACCGGCCGAGGCCCATTGCGGGGCATCCGGGTGCTCGACTGCTCGATCGCGCTGACCGGCCCGTACGCGGTGGCGCTCCTCGCCGATCAAGGCGCAGAGGTCGTCAAGGTCGAACGGCCCGGCATCGGTGACATCGCCCGGTGGGTCGGCGTGTCGGTGAACGGGCTCAGTGCCCTGTTCCAGATGTGCAACCGGGGGAAGCGGTCAATCGCGGTGGACCTGCACCGCGAGGAGGGACGCGAGCTGGTGCGGTTGCTCGCAAAGGACACCGACGTGTTCGTGCAGAACTTCCGGCCCGGTGTCATCGAACGGCTCGGCCTGGGCTATGAGGACTTGCGGGCCGCGAATCCCGGGCTCGTGTACGTGTCGATCTCGGGCTTCGGTCCCGACGGGCCGTACGCGGCGAAGGGCGCCTACGACACCGTGATCCAGGCCTACGGCGGTCTGGCCGCGAGTCAAGCTGACCCTGAGACCCAGGAGCCGCAGTTCCTGCGCCAGACCGCGGCCGACAAGATCACCGCGCTGATGGCGGCGCAGGCGATCACCGCCGCGCTCTTCGCGAGGGAGCGCGGGGACGGCGGCCAGCATCTGCGCTTGTCGATGCTCGACGCCGTGGTGTCGTTCCTGTGGGCCGACGCCGCCGGCAACGAGGTCCTCGTCGACGCCGACGGGACCCAGCCGTCGAGCTTCGTGGCGAGCTTCCGTCCGCTGCGGTTCCTCGATGGTTGGGGAATCGCCACCCCCACCTCGGATGCCGACTTCGCGGGGCTGTGCCGCGCCTTCGGGGTCGACGGCTACGACGACCCGCGGGTCGCGACCATCGCGGAGCGGGTTCAGCACCGCGACCTTGCGCGCACCCTCGTCGACCGCTGCTACGTCGTGGCCCAGAGCCTGACCACCACCGCGGCGATGGCCCGACTGGAGGCCGAGCGGGTCCCGTGCGGCGTCGTCCTCTCCCCGGCGGAGCTGGCGTCGGATCCCCACGCCCAGGCGATCGGGCTGCTCGAGGACTCCGAGCACCCCAGCGC
>DAIPLE010000001.1:3789-36446 GCA_036769425.1 Actinomycetota bacterium | reverse complement strand
GGCCGCACCGTCGGCGCCGGCCGCGTCACCAAAATCCTCAAATAGGGAACGGAAATGGCGGACTCCAAAGGCCAGAAGATCCGGATCCGGCTCAAGGCCTACGACCACGAGATCATCGATCAGTCCACGAAGAAGATCGTCGAGACCGTGCTCCGGACCCAGGCGAAGGTCCGGGGACCGGTCCCGCTTCCGACGGAGATCCGCCGGATCTGCGTCGTGCGGTCCCCCCATGTCGACAAGGACTCCCGGGAACACTTCGAGATGCGCATCCACAAGCGCCTCCTCGACATCGTCGAACCCACCAGCAAGACCGTGGAATCGCTCCAGCGCCTCGACCTGCCCGCTGGCGTCGACATCGAGATCAAGATCCAACAGGTCTGAACGGCCCCGTTGGCCCCCTGACCAGCCCTTCCGGTAGGCTCACTGGGCTCACCGGCTGCCACCAGGCCGGTGGACCCGATCCAGACGACTGACCGAGTTCGCCAACCGACGTCCGCGCAGGCCTGTCGGAACCGCGTGGCACAACCGAAATGACGCTCCGCCGGCGCCGGCCGCACAAGGCCCGGGCCGGGGGAGCGTTCGCGTGAGCGAACGAACACCAACCGAAGGAACGAAGACCGCCATGGCCGGCAAGGGGATCCTCGGGCGCAAGCTCGGCATGACCCAGGTCTGGGACGCGGAGAACCGGGTCGTCCCGGTCACCGTCATCCAGGCCGGGCCGTGCTGCGTCGTGCAGCTCAAGACCCCCGAACGCGACGGCTACGCCGCGGTGCAGCTGTCCTTTGGTGCCATCAAAGCCGAGCGGCTCACCAAGCCGGCGCTCGGGCACCTCAAGGTCGCCGACGCCGAGCCGGCCCGCCACCTCGCCGAGCTCAAGGTCGATGACCTCTCGGGCTACGAAGTCGGACAGGTCATTGCCGCCGACGTGTTCGGTGCCGGCGAACGGGTCGACGTGACCGGCATCAGCAAAGGCAAGGGCTTCACCGGCGTCATGCAACGCCACAACTTCAAGGGTCAAGGCGCCAGCCACGGCACCCACAAGAAGCATCGGGCCCCCGGAGCGATCGGTGCGTGCGCCACCCCCGCCCGGGTGTTCAAAGGCATGCGGATGGCCGGCCAGCACGGCAACCGCAGCGTCACCACCCTCAACCTCGAAGTCGTCGAAGGCGACGCCGAACGCGGTCTCCTGCTGATCCGCGGCTCGGTCCCCGGGCCGGCCGGCGGTCTGGTCTTCGTGCGCAACGCGGTCAAGGGCGGCCCCGTCTCCCTGCCGGCCCGGACCACGGAAGCACCTGTCGAGGAGAGCGCATGAACCTCGACGTCACCACCGCGTCGGGCGGCACCGCGGGAACCGTCGAGGTTCCCCCCGACCTGTTCGAGGTCGTCCCGAACCTCGCCGTCCTTCACCAGGTCGTCACCGCCCAGCTCGCGCATCGACGCGCCGGAAGCCACTCGACGAAGACCCGGGCCGAGGTCTCCGGCGGCGGGGCCAAGCCGTGGCGCCAAAAAGGCACCGGGCGGGCCCGCCAAGGCTCCATCCGATCACCGCAGTGGCGGGGCGGCGGAATCGCGCACGGCCCCAAGCCCCGGAGCTACACGCAGCGAACCCCGAAGAAGATGGTGCGTCTCGCGCTGCGCTCGGCCCTGTCTGACCGCGCCGCCGAGAAGCGGATCAAGGTCCTCGACAGCTGGGACATCGACGAGCCCAAGACCGCCCGCGCGCTCCAGGTGCTCGAGACCCTCGGTCTGCGACCCCCAGGTCAGCGGCCACCCCGAGTGCTGCTCGTCCTCGACCGCTCCGAGCATGCCGTGTGGAAGTCGTTCCGCAACCTCGGCGCCCGGGTGCAGATCGTCCTACCCGAGGAGCTCAACGCCTACGACGTCATCGTGAACGACTGGCTGGTCTTCAGCCGCGGCACCCTCGACACCGCTGTGGCGCGCTACTCGAACGCCGGCGCTCAGGTCCCGGTCGGGGAGCCGGCATGAGCCGCGACCCCCGCACCGTGATCCTCCGCCCCGTCGTGTCCGAGAAGTCCTACGCCCTGTACGACGAGCGCGTCTACACCTTCGTCGTCGCGCGGGACGCCAACAAGATCGAGATCCAACAAGCCGTCGAAGCGATCTTCAACGTCAAGGTGACGAACGTGAACACCCTGAACCGGTCCGGGAAGCGCAAGCGGAACCGTCGCACCGGAACCTGGGGCACGCGCACCGGACAGAAGCGGGCGATCGTCTCCCTCGCGCCGGGTGACGAGATCGAAATCTTCGGGAGCTGACACCATGCCCATCCGCAAGCGCAAGCCCACCAGCCCCGGTCGCCGGTTCCAGACCGTCTCGGACTTCTCGGAGGTCACCCAGGATCGGCCCCAGAAGTCGCTGACCCGCTCGAAGCCCAAGACCGGAGGCCGCAACTCGTACGGCCGGATGACGTCGCGTCACCGCGGCGGCGGCCACAAGCAGAAGTACCGCACGATCGACTTCCGCCGCGACAAGGAGGGTGTCCCGGCCAAGGTCGCCTCCATCGAGTACGACCCCAACCGCAACGCCCGCATCGCGTTGCTCCACTACCTCGACGGCGAGAAGCGCTACATCCTCGCCCCCGCGCTAGTGGCGGTCGGCGATCTCCTCCAGAGCGGTCACGGCTCCGAGATCCGGCCCGGGAACGCCTTGCCGATGCGATACATCCCGGTCGGGACCACGATCCACAACGTCGAGCTGAAGCCCGGAGCGGGCGCCAAGCTCGGCCGGGGTGCCGGCGCCGCCATCCAGCTCGTCGCCAAAGAGGGCCAATTCGCCACGCTGCGCCTGCCGTCCACCGAGATGCGTCGCGTCCCGATCGACTGCCGCGCCACCGTCGGGGCGGTCGGCAACGCCGAAGCCAGCCTCGTCAAGATCGGCAAGGCCGGCCGCAACCGTTGGCGGGGGAAGCGGCCCCACACCCGTGGCGTCGCGATGAACCCCGTCGACCATCCCCTGGGCGGTGGGGAAGGCAAGAGCTCGGGAGGCCGTCACCCGGTCTCCCCGTGGGGCAAGCCCGAGGGCCGCACCCGCAAGAAGGGCAAGAAGTCCGACGAGATGATCGTGCGCCGACGCCGCAGCCGCGGCGCGCGCCGATAGGCGAGCGAGAGGGAAACTGTGCCGCGCAGCCTCAAAAAAGGACCGTTCGTCGATGACCACCTCGCCAAGAAGGTGGACGCGATGAACGCTGCCAACGACCGCAAGGTCATCAAGACCTGGTCCCGGCGATCAACGGTCACCCCCGAGATGGTCGGTCACACCATCGCGGTCCACGACGGGCATAAGCACGTCCCCGTCTACATCAGCGAATCGATGGTCGGGCACAAGCTCGGCGAGTTCGCACCTACCCGCACCTTCCGGTTCCACTCCGGTCAGGAGCGAGGGGTGAGGGGTCGGTAGCTCGAAATGCCCGACACCGCGACCCGAGAGACGACCGCACGGCTCCGCCATGCGCGGATCTCTCCCCCCAAGGTCCGTATGGTCCTCGAGCTGATCCGCGGGCAAGACGTCGAGACCGCGCGTGACACCCTCCGGTTCTGCGAGCGGTCCGCGGCCCACGAGGTCGGCAAGCTGCTCGATTCGGCCATCGCCAACGCCGAACACAACAACCACATCCCTGAAGACGAGCTGTTCGTTACCCGCGCGCACGCCGATGAGGGCCCCACCCTCAAGCGGTGGCGCCCCCGAGCGCGCGGGCGGGGAGTGCCTGTCCGCAAGCGGACCAGTCACGTGACCATCGTGCTCGCCCGATTCGCCGACGACGAGATGCAGCTCCGGCGCGGTACCGATGCGCAGACCGGCCGCGGGCGCCGTCGCGCCGCTCGCCGACGCCCGGCCGAGCTCCCGGTGGCCGAACCCGACCTCGAGGTCCCCCCCGACGCCGACGAGGAGACCCCCGTCGGCGACGCGGCCCCGGAACCCGCCACGGCCAAGACCACCAAGAAGGCCGCGACGAAGAAGGCGACGACGAAGAAGGCCACGACGAAGAAGGCGACCGGCGCCTCCGCCAAGAAGACGACGCCCCGCAAAGCACCGGCGAAGCGACCGGGCCGACCGAAGGACGAGGACTGATGGGCCAAAAGGTCAACCCGTACGGGTTTCGGCTCGGCATCACCACCGACTGGAAGTCGCGGTGGTTCGCCGACGGCAAGGAGTACACCGACAGCCTCCTTGAGGACTGGCAGATCCGCGACTACCTCCGCCGCCAGCTCCCGCATGCGGCCGTGAGCCGGGTCGAGATCGAACGCACCCGAGACCGGCTGCGGGTGGACGTCTATACCGCCCGACCGGGAATCGTCATCGGCCGCCGCGGCGCCGAAGCCGACCGCCTACGCCAAGGCCTCTACAAGATCACCGGCAACCCCAAGATCCAGTTCAACATCCAAGAGATCAAGCAGCCCGAGCTCGACGCGACCCTGATCGCCCAGGGCGTCGCCGACCAGCTCGCCGGTCGAGTCTCGTTCCGCCGGGCGATGAAACGCGCCGTCCAGACCGCGATGAAGGCCGGCGCCCAGGGCATTCGCGTGCAATGCGGCGGCCGCCTGGGCGGCGCCGAGATGTCCCGCAAGGAGTGGTACCGAGAAGGGCGGGTGCCCCTCCACACGCTGCGAGCCGACATCGACTACGGCGGCGCCGAAGCCCGAACCACCTTCGGGCGCATCGGCGTCAAGGTCTGGATCTACAAGGGCGAGATCCTTCCGTACAAGTCGGCCACCGAGGACAAGATCACCCGGGAAGCCGCCATGGCGGTCGGCGAGACCGCCGGTGGCGAGAACACGCCCCGTCGACGCGTGGTGAGCGCCGGTGGCGGTCGCCGTCGCCGCGAGGAGACCGTCGAGGTACCCGTCGAGGCGGGCGCCGAGGTCGTCGCCGAGGAGGCGACACCGCTCGTCAAGGAAGCGGACCCCGAACTCGAGCGGCTGCTCGCCGAGGAAGAAGAGATCGAGCGTCGGACCCGCCAGGGCCAGCACCACGAAGCACCCAAGTTCCACTCCGACGACGAATGAGCGACCCGGACAAGGCCTGACCATGTTGATGCCACGCAAGATCCGCCACCGCAAGGTGCAGCGCGGCCGCCGAACCGGCACCGCGAAGGGTGGCACGCGCGTGCATTTCGGTGACTACGGCATCCAGGCGCTCGAAGCCGGGTGGATCACCAACCGCCAGATCGAAGCTGCCCGGATCGCCATGACCCGCTACATCAAGCGCGGCGGGAAGGTCTGGATCAACATCTTCCCCGACAAGCCGGTCACCCAGAAGCCCGCCGAGACGAGGATGGGCTCCGGGAAGGGCAATCCCGAGCACTGGGTGGCGGTCGTGAAGCCCGGACGAGTCATGTTCGAGCTCGCCGGAGTCCCTGAGAGCACCGCCCGCGATGCCATGCGCCTCGCGATGCACAAGCTTCCGATCAAGACACGCTTCGTCGTCCGTCAAGAGGAGGCGTGATGAAGGCCGCCGAGCTCCGAGAGCTCAACGACATCGAGCTCGCCAACCGCGTCCGCGAGTTCCGCGAGGAGCTGTTCAACCTGCGGTTCCAAAACGCCACCGGTCAGCTCGAGAACTCCACCCGGTTGAACCATGTGAAGAAAGACATTGCGCGCTGCGAGACCCTGCTCCGCCAGCGCGAGATCGCAGCCGCCGAGGCTCTGAAGGAGCACGCATGAGCGAGCCCGACGCTTCCACGCGTCCCAACCCGCGAAAGACCCGTGAAGGGCTCGTGCTGTCCTCGAAGATGGACAAGACGGTCGTCGTCGCCGTCACCGACCGTGTGCGCCACCGCCGCTACGGCAAGACACTGCAGCGCACCCGCCGGCTCTACGCCCACGACGAAGCCAACGACGCCCACGAAGGGGACCGGGTCCGCATCGCCGAGACCCGTCCGCTGTCGCGCCTCAAGCGCTGGCGCGTCATCGAGGTCCTGGAGCGCGCCCGGTGATCCAACAGGAATCCCGTCTCAAGGTTGCCGACAACTCGGGTGCGCGCGAGGTCCTGTGCATCAAGGTTCTCGGTGGAACCAGGCGTCGCTACGCGGGGATCGGCGACATCTTCGTCGCGACCGTCAAGGACGCCGTCCCGGGTGCTGCGGTCAAGAAGGGTGAGGTCGTCAAGTGTGTCGTCGTTCGCACCAAGAAGGAACGCCGACGCCCCGACGGCAGCTATATCCGCTTCGACGAGAACGCGGCCGTCCTCATCAACGAGCAGATGCAGCCGCGCGGTACCCGAATCTTCGGCCCGGTCGGCCGGGAGCTTCGCGAGCGCCGGTTCATGCGCATCGTCTCACTGGCCCCGGAGGTGCTCTGACATGGCTCTTCGCGCCCGGATGCGGCTCCGCAAGGGCGACCGCGTACGGGTCCTCTCCGGAAAAGACCTCGGCAAGGAAGGCGAGATCACCCGAGTGCTGCCCGAGCGCAACATGGTGATCGTCGACGGCGTCAACATCGCCAAGAAGCACCAGCGCTCCACCAACGCCACCATGCAGGGCGGCATCATCGACAAGGACATGCCGGTACCGGCGTCGAACGTGGCGATCCTCTGCCCGAGCTGCGGTCCGAGTCGAATCGGGTACCAGTTCGACGACAGGGTCAAGACGCGGGTGTGCAAGAAATGCGGGAAGAGCCTCTGATGGCGCCCATACGCGACAAGCCCCGCCTCAAGGCCCGGTACGACGACGAGCTGCGGCCCAAGCTCCAACAGGAGCTCGGTCTGCGCAACGTCATGGAAGTGCCCCGCCTCGACAAGATCGTCCTCAACTGCGGGGTGGGTCAAGCGACCCAGCAGGCCTCGCTCCTCGACGGCGCGGTCGCCGATCTCACCATCATCACCGGCCAGAAGCCCCTCGTCACGAAGGCGAAGAAATCGATCGCCGGGTTCAAGCTGCGAGCCGGCAACGCGATCGGCGCGAAGGTCACCCTGCGCGGCGACCGCATGTGGGAGTTCTACGACCGCCTCGTCAGCCTCGCCATTCCCCGCATCCGTGACTTCCGCGGCATGAGCGCCGACTCGTTCGACGGGCGAGGCAACTACACGTTTGGCGTCACCGAGCAGCTGATCTTCCCAGAGATCGACTACGACCAGATCGACACCACCCGCGGCATGGACATCACGATTGTCACGACGGCGGCCACGGACGACCAGGGGCGTGCCCTGCTACGAGCCCTGGGCTTCCCGTTCCGCCGCGACCCGACTTCCTAGGGAGCATCAATTGGCTAAGAAAGCACTCATCCAGAAGCAGCAGCGCAAGCCGAAGTTCGCCGTGCGCGCGTACACCCGCTGCCGGCGCTGTGGCCGGGCGCGCTCGGTCTACCAAAAGTTTGGGCTGTGTCGGATCTGCTTCCGGGAGATGGCTCACGCCGGGGAGATCCCCGGCATCACGAAGGCATCCTGGTGAGGGGGGTCAGCGCATGACGATGACTGATCCCATCGCGGACATGATCACCCGAATCCGCAACGCCAACGTCGCCTTCCACGACGAGGTCCTTATGCCCTCCTCCAAGGTCAAGGTCGCGTTGGCGAAGATCCTTGTCAGCGAGGGCTATATCGAAAATTTCGCGGTCGAAGACGATCCCGTCCGTCCCGGAGACAAGCTCAAGATCGTCATGAAATACACGCCGGACCGGGAGCGCACGATCTCGGGCCTGCGACGCGTCTCCAAGCCCGGACTGCGCGTGTACACGAAGGCCACCGATGTCCCTCGGGTGCTCGGCGGGATGGGAATCGCCATCTTGTCCACGAACCACGGGCTCATGACCGATCGTGAGGCGCGTCGGCGCAAGGTCGGCGGGGAGATCCTCTGCCATGTCTGGTAGTCGGAAGAGGTAGGTGCCGTGTCCCGGGTAGGCAAAGAACCCATCCCGATCCCGAACGGGGTCGAGGTCACGATCGACACTGGACACGTCGCGGTCAAAGGGCCCAAAGGCGAGCTGCAACGCCAGACCCCGACCCAAATCGCGATCAGCCGTTCCGGTGACGAGCTGGTTGTGACGCGTCCTGACGACGAACGCCAGAACCGGGCGTTGCACGGGCTGGTGCGATCCCTCGTCAACAACATGGTCGTCGGCGTGTCGGACGGCTTCACGCGAGACCTCGAGATCGTCGGCGTCGGCTATCGAGCGACCGTTCAGGGGCCGAACCGCCTCGAGCTCCAGGTCGGGTTCTCGCATCCCGTCAAGGTGGACGCCCCCGACGGGATCACCTTCGAAGTGCCCCAACCCACTCGCATCACCGTTCGTGGATGCGACAAGCAGCTCGTCGGCCAGGTCGCCGCCGACATCCGCAAGATCCGAAAGCCCGAGCCCTACAAGGGCAAAGGCATCCGCTACGCCGGTGAGCGCGTTCTGCGCAAGGCCGGCAAGTCGGCGAAGTAGGGAACACCGCCATGCTGCAGAAAGTTCAGAGCCGCCGCCGCCGGCACCAGCGCGTGCGGAAGCACGTGCGGGGAACATCGACGCGCCCCCGCCTCGCGGTGTTCCGGTCGAGCCGTCACGTCTACGCGCAGGTGATCGACGACGTACAGGGCCGCACCCTCGTGGCGGCCTCGACGATGGAGACCGACGCCCGTTCCTCCGCCACGGCGAACGTCGAGGCGGCCAAAGCGGTCGGCCAGCGGGTGGGCCAGCGGGCCAAGGCCGCCGGCATCACCCAGGTGGTGTTCGACCGGGGCGGCTTCCGCTACCACGGTCGGGTCGCCGCGGTCGCCGACGGGGCACGTGAAACCGGACTGGAGTTCTAAGTGGTGCATATTCGCAATCAGGACAGACGCCGAGCGCCGATGAGGCGGCCGGTGTCGAAAGCAGGTCGGTAATGGCCGAAGGGCAGTACGAAGAGCGGGTCATCGCGATCAACCGGGTCGCCAAGGTCGTGAAGGGTGGCCGACGGTTCTCGTTCACCGCGCTCGTCGTCGTCGGCGACGGGGAGGGTCACGTCGGGTTGGGCTACGGCAAGGCGAAGGAAGTCCCCGCCGCGATTCAAAAGGGCATGGAGGAAGGCAAAAAGAACCTCTTCAGCGTCCCGCTCGCTGGTTCGACGATCACCCATGTGGTGCTCGGAGAACACGACGCGGCCCGGGTCCTGCTCAAGCCGGCGGCGCCGGGGACCGGCGTCATCGCTGGTGGTGCGGCTCGCGCCATCCTCGAAGCCGCGGGCATCCACGACGTGCTGGCGAAGTCGCTCGGGTCGTCGAACGCGATCAACGTGTCTCGAGCAACCATCCAGGGGCTGCGCTCGTTGAAGCGCCCGGATGAGGTCGCGAAGCTCCGCGGGAAGTCGCCGGAGGAAGTCAGCTCGGCCGGGATGCTGCGCGCCTATCGCGAGCGTCAAGCTCCCAAGCGTGAGATCGCCGAGGTCAAATAGCCGTGGCTACCACCCTGCGCATCACCCAGGTCCGCTCTGCGATCGGAACCAAGCCGAAGCAGCGCGGAACGCTGCGCGCGCTCGGGCTACGGCGCATCAACCACACAGTCGAACACCCTGACCGACCAGAGATCCGCGGCATGGTTAACCGCGTCCCCCATCTCGTCACCGTCGAAGAGGTCCCCTGATGCCGATCAAAGTGCACGATCTGAAACCACCGGCGGGCTCGAAGCGACCGGCGCGTCGTGTCGGGCGCGGCATCGCGGGCAAAGGCGGCAAGACCGCGGGTCGGGGCTCGAAGGGCCAGGGCGCGCGCGGCTCGGTCAAACCCGGTTTCGAGGGGGGCCAGACCCCCATCGCCCGGCGCACGCCGAAGGCGAAAGGCTTCAAGAACCCGTTTCGTGTCGAGTACGCCGTCGTCAACCTCGAGAAGCTGGCTGGGTTCGACGCGGGGACGACCGTCGACCCGGACACACTCCGAGACCGTGGTCTGGTCGCCAAGCGTGGTCTCGTCAAGATCCTCGGGCGTGGAGAGATCTCGGTCTCGCTCACCGTGAAGGCCCATGCCTTCTCTGACGCCGCCCGCCGGGCGATCGAGGCGGCTGGTGGCAGCGTCGAAGTGCTCGCACCACCGTGGGGTGACCGCCGCCCCGCCGCCCGGGGCAACGCCCTCACCAATCGGTAGGCTGTCGGCTCTGCCGGCTCAGGAGGCCCCTGCACATGCTCGCCCGGCTTCGGAACATGTTCCGGGTCCCCGACCTCCGGAACAAGATCCTCTTCACGCTGCTCATTGTGGCGGTGTATCGGGTCGGCGCCCACCTGCCGGTGCCGTTCGTCGACTTCAAGGCGATCAAGCAGCTTCAGAGCCAGGCGAACAACAGCGGGGTCGTCGGGTTCCTCGACCTCTTCTCGGGCGGGGCGATCACGAACGTCGCCATCTTCTTCCTCGGGATCATGCCGTACATCACGGCATCGATCATCATGCAACTGCTCGGTGTCGTCATCCCGAAGCTCGAGCAGTGGCAACAGGAAGGCCAGACGGGCCAGAAGAAGATCACCCAGTGGACCCGGTATCTCACCATTGCGCTGGCGTTGGTCCAGTCGACCGGGTTCGTGTTCGCCCTCCACGCCGGCAGCGGCGGCCTCTTCGGTCTCAGCGCCAGCCTCCCGAAGGGCGTCGACTTCATCCCCCACTTCGACACCCCCCGAGCGGCGCTCATCGTCCTCACGTGGACCGCGGGCACGGCGCTGGTCATGTGGCTCGGTGAGCTCATCACCCAGCGAGGAATCGGGAACGGGATGTCGATCCTGATCTTCGCGTCGGTCGTGTCGCGGCTCCCTGCCCAGGGGGGCGCCATTTACAGCCAGGGCAGCAAGTTCCAGTTCTTCACCATTCTCGGCATCGGTCTGGCGATGATCGTCGGGATCGTCTTCGTCGAATCGGGGCAGCGCCGAATACCAGTCCAATTCGCGAAACGGGTGGTCGGCCGCCGCATGTACGGCGGCCAGAGCACCTACATCCCGCTCAAGGTCAACCAGTCCGGTGTGATCCCCGTGATCTTCGCCAGCTCGATCTTGTCGTTCCCCGCGTTGATCGCGTCAGCGCTCGGAACCAGCGCGGGTGGGGTCCAGAAGTGGATCAACGACAACCTGGTGGCCCGCCAGAGCTGGTTCTACATCGGCTTCTACACGATGCTGATCATCTTCTTCGCGTACTTCTACACCGCGATCGCGTTCAACCCACAACAACAAGCCGACATCATCCGCAAGCAGGGGGGCTTCATCCCCGGTATCCGACCGGGGCCGCCAACCGAGCGCTATCTCGCGAAGGTCCTGAACCGGATCACGCTCCCGGGATCGCTGTTCCTGGCCGTGATCGCGATCGCGCCGCTGTTGGTCTTCGCCCTCTGGAACATCAGCCAGTTCCCATTCGGTGGGACCGCTCTGCTCATCACCGTGGGCGTCGCCCTCGAAACGATGAAGCAGATCGACAGCCAGCTGATGATGCGCAACTACGAAGGCTTCCTTGCCTGAGCTCGGAGTGACGGCGCGCGGCCCCCGGCTGGTGTTGCTCGGAAAGCAGGGTGCTGGCAAGGGGACGCAGGCGGTGCGCCTCGCCGAGCACTACGGCGTCCACCACCTCTCCACCGGTGACCTGTTCCGCGACGCCGCGGCCGCCGGGACTGAGCTCGGCCTCGAGGCCAAGGGGTACATGGATCGGGGATTCCTCGTCCCCGATGACACCGTCGTCGGCGTGGTCGAAGAACAGCTCCACGCTGACGACCGAGCGGCGCACGGCTTCGTCCTCGACGGGTTCCCCCGCACCCGTCCGCAAGCCGAAGAGCTGGACCGCATCCTCGACGATCATCCCCTCGACCTCGCGATCGACTTCGACGTCCCGACCGAGATCGTCCTGCGCCGCATCGCGGGCCGCCGGGTGTGCTCCAACTGCGGCGCCGTCTACCACGTCGACAGCCCGCCGGAGCAGAACTGGACGTGCGACATCTGCCGCGGATCGGTCCACCAGCGCGACGACGACACCGAAGAGGCCGTCATGCGCCGCCTCGAGCTCTACGAGATGAAGACCCTTCCGGTCATCCAGTTCTACCGGCGAGCCGGGATCCTCGCACACGTCGACGCCAGCGACGAGAGCGACGAGGTGTTCAAACGCCTCGTGGAGCTCGTCGACTCCTATTTCGATCCGCCGGCCCGCACCCTGTGATCACCCGCAAGACCGCCGATCAGATCGCGCTCATGCGTCGAGCCGGGAAGGTCGTCGCCGAGATGCACGAGGAGTGCATCCGGGCCTCGAAACCCGGGGCCACCACCGCCGACGTCGACGCCGTCGCTCGAGACGTGATCGAGCGCCGCGGCGCCCGATCCAATTTCCTCGGCTACCACGGATTCCCCGCCGTGGTGTGCACGTCACCGAACCACGTGATCGTTCACGGCATCCCGACCGAAGCGGTGGTCCTCGAGGAGGGAGACATCCTCTCGATCGACTGTGGCGCCATCATCGAGGGCTGGCACGCTGACGCCGCGATCACGGTCCCGATCGGAGAGATCGACGCCGACTCCAAACGGCTCATCGAGGTGACCCGGGCATCGCTCGAGGCGGCGATCGACCAGGTCGTGGTGGGCAGCCGTCTCGGCGACGTCGGCGCCGCGGTCGAGGCCGTCGCCGTCGAGGCCGGGTTCAGCGTCGTTCGGGAATACGTCGGCCACGGCATCGGCACCGCCATGCACGAGGAGCCCCAAGTCCCCAACTACGGGCCGCCCGGTCGGGGCCTCAAGCTCAAGGAGGGCCTGGTGCTCGCCATCGAGCCCATGGTCAACGCTGGAGGACCCGAGACCGAGGTCCTCGACGACGGGTGGACGGTCGTCACCCGCGACGGGCGGCGCTCGGCCCACTTCGAGCACACCATCGCGGTCACCGAGCACGGCCCCGACGTGGAGATCCTCCCCTGGTGAGCGCCCCCAGACCCGCGACGGTCCGGCCCGGGAGGCCCGGGGACGGCGATTTCTCAGCGGCGTCGACGATCCGGTAGCCTGGACAGGCTCCGCGCGAGTTTCCGGGTTATTCGCGCGCCCAAACTCATGCCCAGCCCGGGCAGCACGAGGTGGTGGAGGTCCTGGCCAAGCCCAAGGATGACACGATCCTGGTCGAGGGAACGGTGGTCGAACCGCTCCCGAACGCCATGTTCCGGGTCGAGATCGAGAACGGGCACAAGGTCCTCGCCCACATCTCCGGGAAGATGCGGATGCACTACATCCGAATCCTGCCGGGGGACCGGGTGCAGGTCGAGCTCACACCGTACGACCTGACCCGCGGTCGAATCACCTACCGATACAAGTAGTCGAGGCGAAGGATGAAGGTCCGACCTTCCGTGAAGAAGATGTGCGAAAAATGCAAGGTGATCCGCCGACACGGAGTCGTGCGCGTCATCTGCGAGAACCCGCGGCACAAGCAGCGGCAAGGCTGACGGGGACACAACGGCATGGCAAGAATTTCAGGCGTTGACATCCCCCGCGAGAAGCGACTCGAGATCTCGCTCACCTACATCTTCGGCATCGGTCGGCCCACCGCGCACCTGGTCTGCCAGCAGACCGGCTTGTCGCGCGACACCCGAGTCCGGGACCTGACCGACGATGAGGTCGCCAAGCTCCGGTCGTTCATCGATGGGAACGTCAAGGTTGAAGGCGACTTGCGCCGCGAGGTCGCGGCGAACATCAAACGCAAAGTCGAGATCGGCAGCTACGAGGGGCTTCGGCACCGACGGGGCCTCCCCGTGCACGGCCAGCGGACCCGGACCAACGCCCGGACCCGCAAAGGACCCAAGAAGACCGTCGCCGGCAAGAAGAAGGCGAGGAAGTAATGGCAAAGCCGGCGGCAGGTGGCCGACGCCCGAAGCGACGCGAACGCAAGAACGTCGCGTACGGCGTCGCACACATCAAATCGTCGTTCAACAACACCATCATCACGATCACGGACCAGCAAGGCAACGCCATCGCGTGGGCTTCGTCAGGCAACGTCGGCTTCAAGGGCTCGCGCAAGAGCACGCCGTTCGCGGCGCAGCTGGCGGCAGAGACCGTCGCCCGGCGCGCGATGGAGCACGGGGTCCGCAAGGTCGACGTGCTGGTCAAGGGCCCCGGGTCAGGCCGTGAGACTGCCATTCGGACTATCCAGAACACTGGCATCGAGGTGGTCGGCATCAAGGACGTGACACCCATTCCCCACAACGGCTGTCGGCCACCGAAACGTCGGAGGGTTTGAGCGATGGCCCGTTACACCGAGGCTGTCTGCAAGCTCTGCCGGCGTGAGCGCATGAAGCTGTTCCTCAAGGGGGCCAAGTGCGACACCATGAAATGCCCCGTCGAGCGCAAGCCCTACCCGCCGGGGGAGCACGGCCGCGGTCGCATCCGCGAGAGCGAGTACCTGCTCCAGCTGCGCGAGAAGCAGAAAGCCCGGCGAATCTACGGGCTCCTCGAACGCCAGTTCCGGAACCTCTACCAACAGGCGTCGCGTGAGCCTGGCATCACCGGCGAGACCCTGCTGCGGATGCTCGAGCAACGAATCGACAACGTCGTCTTCCGCACGAACTTCGCGGCGAGCCGCAACCAGGCCCGCCAGTTCGTCCGGCACGGACACGTGCTCGTGAACGGCAAGCGCGTCACGATCCCCTCGTACCGAGTTCGGCCCGGCGACGTGATCACCATCGGGCCCAAGGTCAAGGACAACATCATCATCCGCCACAACATCGACACGATCGACCGGGCCGTGCCCGCGTGGCTCGACGTGAGTCCGGACCGGCTCGAAGCCACGGTCCGAGATGTACCGCTCCGCGAACAGATCGACGTGCCGGTGCGCGAACAGCTCATCGTCGAGCTCTACTCCAAGTAAGCCCCCCAGGGCCCGCGCCGCGGGCCTATCCGCGTTTCGGAAGAAGACCGCACATGCTCATCATCCAACGACCCGAAGTCGAGGCCGGCGAACCCGACGGCAACACGCAGTCGTTCATCATCGCGCCGCTCGAACCGGGGTTCGGTCACACCCTCGGCAACAGCCTGCGTCGCACGCTGCTTTCGTCGATCCCGGGTGCTGCCGTAACCCAGGTGCGCTTCGACGAGGCGCTCCACGAATTCGACACGATTCCCGGCGTCAAAGAGGATGTCACCGACCTGATCCTCAACATCAAGGACCTCGTGCTTCGTTGCACGAGTGCCGATCCGGTGACCCTCCGGCTGGACAAGCGCGGTCCGGGGGACGTCACCGCTGGTGACCTCCAGACCACCTCCGACGTGGAGGTCCTCAACTCGGAGCTGCATGTCGCGACGGTCAACGCCAAGGGTCGCCTCGCCATCGATCTCACCGTCGAGCAAGGGCGTGGGTATCTGTCCGCCGAACGCAACAAGCGGACCTCCACCATCGGTGTGATCCCGGTCGACGCGATCTTCTCCCCCGTGCGCCGCGTCGCGTTCTTCATCGAGCCGACCCGGGTCGAGCAAGCCACCAACTACGACAAACTGACCATTGAGATCGAGACCGACGGGTCGATCACCCCCCGGGAGGCGCTGGCATCCGCGGGTGACACGCTGCGGAGCCTGGTCGGCCTCGTCGCTGATCTGTCGGACACGCCTCAGGGTCTCGAGCTCGGAGAGGTGTCGCCGGCCACGGCGGCGTCCCCCGACCTCGAGCTCCCGATCGAGGAGCTTGACCTCTCCGAACGTCCCCGCAACTGCCTGAAGCGGGCCCGGGTCGACACCATTGGTCAGCTCGCGCAGAAGACCGAAGATGATCTTCTGGCGATCACCAACTTCGGGTCGAAGTCGCTCGAGGAAGTGCTGCAGAAGCTCGACGAGCGAGGCCTCTCGTTGCGGGTGAAGGAGTAGCACCGTGCCGACGCCGACGAAGGGTCCGCGCCTCGGGCGAGACCCCGCGCACCAGCGCCTCCTGCTCGCCAACCTGGCGGCGCACCTCTTCGAGGCGGGGGCAATCGTGACGACCGAGACGAAGGCGAAGGCCCTCCGGCCCTACGCGGAGCGCCTGATCACCAAGGCTCGGCGTGGAACCGTGCACGACCGGCGCCAGGTCGTCGCGAAGCTGCACGACAAGGCAGTGGCCCACAAGCTCTTCGCCGAGATCGCTCCCCGGTACGAGGAGCGCCCCGGCGGTTATCTGCGGATCCTGAAGCTCGGGCCGCGTCCGGGTGACAACGCGCCGATGGCGCGTGTCGAACTGGTGTGACCCTCTTCGACGCCGGCACGCCGGCGTCGCCGCACCGGGAACCCGGGTCGCGCCTCAAACTGCTCATCGCCTACGACGGCACCGATTTTCACGGCTTCGCCTCGCAGCGCGTGGTTCGCACCGTCGAAGGTGTCCTCACCGATGCCCTGGAGAAGGTGCTGGGGCAGCCCGGCGCTTCACTCGAGCTGGTCTGTGCCGGGCGTACCGACAAGGGCGTCCATGCGCGCGGCCAGGTCGTCAGCGTCGAGGCTCCGCCCGGGACCGACTGCGAGGAGATCCATCACGCCGTCAACCGCATGCTCGGTCCGGAGGTCGTCGTACGCCACGTCGAGGCAGCCGGTGATGACTTCAACGCACGCCGATCTGCCCGTTGGCGTCGGTACCGGTACACGATCGTGACCGGGACCGAACCCGACCCGTTCCTCGCTCGTTTCGCATGGTGGGTACCGGACCCGCTTGATCTTCGGTTGCTGCGCCTCGCGGCGGACCCGTTCGTCGGCGATCACGACTTCGCCGCGTTCTGCCGTCGAGGGCCGGAAGGGTCCACGACCCGGCGACGGGTCTTCGACGCGCGATGGCATCACGGCGATGGTGATGTCCTCCACTTCGAGATTCGGGCCAAGGCGTTCTGCTGGCAGATGGTGCGGTCGATCGTCGGGACCCTCGTCGAAGCGGGGTCTGGGAAGCGCCGCCCGGGAGAGGTGCTCGGAGTCCTGCGGTCCGGTGATCGAGCCCAGGCCGGTCAGCTCGCGCCGCCGCACGGCCTGTGCCTCTGGGACGTCGGATACGACGACTGATCGGGGCAGGGTCTCGGCCCTTCGATCACGACTCGTCGAAGTAGACGAAGCCGTAGCCCTCGTCGCGGAACCGCAACCCGGCGTCGCGCAACGTGACATCCCAGTCCCCGGTCGCCGTCGGGTCGTTCTCTTCCATCCCGTGGTCAGCGACGAGGACGAACGCGGTGTTGTCGAAGATCCCGGCCGACTCGACGGCGGCCAGCACCTCCCCCATGCGGGCGTCGGTGTCGCGCACCGCGGCCGCCGCGATCTCGGAGTACGGACCCCCGGCGTGCATCGCGGCGTCCGTCAGCGTGAAGTTGCAGAACAAGAACGTGGGGATCGGGAACGTCTCGTCGCGGAACTGGCCGCCGAGGATCCCGACCGCCTGCTCGACACCGGCGTGGTCGATGACCGTGGACCACCGGTAGTCCTTGTTGGGCCTCACGAAGCGCTCCGTGGTGTGGGGCAGCGACTCCTTGGCGCTTGGGGTCGGCACCTCACCGCGCCGGAACGCGTCAAATGTCGACCACGATGCTCCGTGATCGCAGGGCTCGTCGACCGATGCCGTGAACGTATCCGGACGAGCCCGCCGCAGCACGCTGTGGACTGAGTCCACCCCCGGGAACAGGTGCTGCATGCACCAAGGCCACGTCGACGAAGAGTTCGTGATCACTTGCTTGTCGGTCCGCCGGTCGAACCACGCGTTGTGCAGCACACCGTGGTGACCGGGAAGTCGGCCCGTCAGGATCGACGTGTGGTTGGCCAACGTGACCGTCGGAAGACCGGCCATCGCACCGTGACCGTACGCGATCCCAGAATCGACGAGCCGGGCGACGTTCGGAGCCTCACCACGGGCCACCATGTCGTGGAGCACGTTCGCGTTGGTCCCGTCGAACAGGAAGGCGACGACATGGTCCGGCCTGCCGCTGCTCACGTCGAGCGCGTCGCGACGGACCTCGCCGTCCTGACCGGCGAGGTGCTCGCCGACCGCATCCGCGCTCACGCCGAGCAGCTCGAGGATCGTCGGGGCGACGTCGACAAGTCGAGCCGAGCGCTCGACGATGCCGTCGTGGCGCACGCCCTTTCCGGCCAGGATGAACGGAGCGCGGGCCTGCACGATCCCGAGCGAGCCATGTTCACCGCGGTGGCCACCCTGGTCCTCCCAGTTGTGGGCGGCCGAGTGGATCACGCACAGATCCGGTGCGGCGGGATGATCGAAGAGCTGCACCACCTGGTCGAAGGCGTGCGGGTAGGCGTTCTCGGTGCGGCTGGGATGAGGCTGGGCCCGCTCGGCGGCGAGGGGCGAGAACTTGTCGGTGGCCTGGTCCGCGAGAGGGTCGCGGCCCTCGGTGGTCAGGACCTCGGTCTCGCCAGTGTCCCCCCGCCGGAACTGCACCGCCCCCTCGTGCGATCGCGCCTCGTACACACCGTCGGACGCGCTGAGGACCATGTCCACGACCCGATCGAGGGACACGTCGGTCAGGACCGTGAGGGCAGCGTCGGCGGCTTCCTGGTGGTGTGGGGCCAGCCAGGTGGGCGAAGCGGTGGCGCTCACAGCGGCGAGGGTAATGGGTCGAGACGAGGCGGATTGCCCCATCCCCGCCCCCGTCGGTACCATGAGACGCTGCGTTCACGGCCGGGTCAGCTGCCCGGCTGCCGACCGCCGTGAACCTGAGCCCCGCTCACCAACCCGGGACGCTGTGCGCACCTTCCAACCCAAGCCTTCGGATATTGAACGCGCCTGGCACATCGTCGACGCCGACGGTGCTGTGCTCGGCCGCGTCGCGTCTGAGGTCGCGACCCTGCTCCGAGGCAAGCACAAGCCGATCTGGGCGCCGCAGGCCGACGTCGGGGATCACGTCATCATCCTCAACGCCGCGCGTCTCGACGTCGGGGTCCGCAAAGCCCAGGACAAGCGGTACTGGCGGCACTCGGGGTATCCCGGCGGCATCCGAAGCGAGACGCTCGAGCATCTCCTGGCCCGCGACCCGGTCAAGGTGGTGCGCCTCGCGGTGAAGGGCATGCTCCCCAAGGGCCCACTCGGGCGCCAGATGATCAAGAAGCTGCGCGTCTACGCCGGTCCGACCCACCCGCACGCCGCGCAGCAACCGAAGCCTCGGGCCCTCACCTCGGCGCGTCGCAACGCGCCAGCGGCCTAACCGACAAGGGACACGATGCCCAAACCTCTCATCCAGACGACCGGGCGACGCAAGGAAGCCGTCGCCCGCGTGCGACTCCGTCCCGGGTCGGGCAAGGTCGTCATCAACGGCCGCCCGGTCGAGCAGTACTTCACGATCCTGACGCACGTGCAGCGCGCCACCGAAGCGCTCCGCCTCACCCAGACCGCCGACGTCTACGACGTCGACGCCACGATGCACGGCGGTGGAGTCAGCGGCCAGGCCGGCGCCTTGCGGCTCGGGATTGCCCGAGCACTCGTCGCTCTCGACGACGAGGTGCGTCCGCAGCTCAAGAAGGCCGGGTTGCTCGTGCGCGACGCGCGCGAGAAGGAACGGCGCAAGTACGGCCTCAAGAAGGCCCGCAAGGCGCCCCAGTACTCGAAGCGCTAGCGCGCCCCCCGCGCCGCCTCAGCGCGACCCGTGACTCTCCGATTTGGAACCGACGGCATCCGCGGTGTTGCCAACCGCGAGCTGACGCCGGAGCTGGTGACCGCCCTGGGGCGAGCCGCGGCCCGAGTGCTCGGCACCGACCGACCGTTCGTCATCGGACGCGACACACGCCGGTCCGGACCGCTGATCGAAGCCGCGCTCGTTGCCGGGATCTGCTCGGAAGGCGCCGATGTCGAGCTGGCCGGCGTCGTTCCGACCCCCACCGTGGCCTTCCTCGCGTCGAGTCGCAGCGCGCCTGGCGCCATGATCTCGGCGAGCCATAACAGCTTCGAAGACAACGGGGTCAAGCTGTTCGCTCCGGGCGGCCAGAAGATGAGCGACGCGCTCGAGCAGCGAATCGAGGAGGAGCTGCGGGAGCTGGCGGTCAGCTCGCCAGGACCGGGACCGGGTGGCAGCGCCGTCGGCGTGGTACGCCCCATGCGTGACTCGATCGATGAGTACATCCCCCACGTCGTCGGGTCCATGGAAGGACGCAGCCTGGAGTCCCTGACCATCGTGCTTGACTGTGGAAACGGCGCAGCATTCCGCACCGCGCCAAAGATCTTCCGCGAGCTCGGGGCCACGGTCGAGATCCTCAACGCGGCACCCGACGGAACCAATATCAACGCCAACTCGGGATCGACCGATCCGTCGCACCTACAACAGGCGGTGGTCGACCGGGGCGCCCGAGCCGGCCTCGCGTTCGACGGGGATGCCGATCGCGTCATCGCCGTGGATGAGCGCGGCGGGTTGGTCGATGGCGACCAGATCATCGCGGTCTGCGCGCTGGACCTCGCCGAACGTGACCGACTACGGAACCGTGCCGTCGTCGCCACCGTGATGTCGAACCTCGGGCTCCGGAAGTGTCTCGAGACCCACGGCCTCGGCTTCGTCGAGGTTCCGGTCGGGGACCGGCACGTCATCGACGAGATGGAACGCCGCGACCTCGTGCTCGGGGGCGAACAATCTGGGCACGTCATCTTCCGGGATCACGCCACGAGCGGCGACGGGGTCCTGACCGGCGCGATGCTGCTCGACGTCGTCGTCGGGACCGGACATTCCCTTTCTCTGCTGGCCGGCGTCATGCAGCGCTTCCCTCAGATCTTGCGGAACGTCCCCGTCCGGGACCGCGGCGCGCTCGACGAAGCCGGAGAGTTCTGGGAAGAGGCGGCGTCCATCGAGCGCGATCTGGGACCCGACGGGCGCGTCCTCGTCCGGCCCTCCGGTACGGAGTCCGTGGTGCGTGTCATGGTCGAGGCGCCCGGCGTCGAACAGGCCGAGCTGGTCGCTGACCGTCTCGTCGGTGCCGTTCAGCGCGCCTGTGGTGCTCCGCCAGCGCCCGCGTAGGCTTGACGGTCGATGTGCGGAATTATCGGCGTGGTTCGCCGTCGAGCGACGCGCGAGCCACCGGAGCTCTCCGAGTTGATCTCGACGCTGGACGAGGCGCGAGCGACGCTGACCGACTGGTCCGGGCGAATCGAATCGCTCCATGAGGCCGCGGCCAAGCTGAGCCGCGTCGATGTCGACCTGCGGGGCGCGCCCGGGGTGTTGGCGCTCGTGGGTGATCCGGCCGGTGCGCATGAGCTCGACGTTCGGAGCAAGGCCATCGACGCGCTCGTGACCGGTATCGAGCAGCGTCTCGATACCGGGGAGCAGCCGGCCAGCGGCGCTGAGCTCGAAGCGCTTAACGCGGCGCTGGTCGCCTTACGGGACCCGGCCTGGACGATCCGCCATGACCGCATCCGAACGGCTGGCGCGGTCGACGACCTCGCCGGATCGGGCGCCTCACGGGCGGCGCTGGAGTCCTTCGCGTCGGTCCAGCTGGCCTTGTCGGCGATCGATCGGCTTGAGGTTCGTGGACGCGACTCCGCCGGTTTGCACCTCCTCGTCCAGGGACACGGTCTCGACCTCGCCGATCCGGCGGTTCGTGGCCGGATCGACGCCCGCGCTGCGGACCCGCTGTTCGGTTCCGGCTCCGTGCGGGCGTTCGGTGAGACCGTGGTGTTCGTCTACAAGGCCTCAGCTGAGATCGGAGAGCTTGGAGACAACACCCGCCGGCTCCGGGCCGCGATCCGAAGTGATGAGTTGCTCCACGAGGCACTCGCGGTCGACACCGCCCAGACCCAGGTGCTGGGTCACACTCGCTGGGCGAGCGTCGGGATCATCTCCGAACCCAACGCCCATCCGCTCACCGGTGAAGAGCCACACCGCGACGGCCCCTACGTCGCGGCGGCACTGAACGGCGACGTTGACAACTACGCCGACCTCATCGTCCTCGACGATCTCCGAATCCCGGCGGAGATCACCACCGACGCCAAGGTCATCCCCACGCTCATGACCCACCGGCGCGCCGAAGGGTTAGACCCGATCGAGGCGTTCCGGACGACGGTGACGGCGTTGGACGGCTCGGTTGCCGTCGCGGCGGCCCAGGCCGATCTCCCCGACGCCCTGCTCCTCGCGCTACGAGGGAGCGGACAGGCGCTCTACGTCGGCTTCGCCGAGGATGCGTTCCTCGTGGCCAGCGAGCCGTACGGGCTCGTCGAGGAGACGTCGACGTATCTGCGCCTCGACGGAGAGACGCCCGCCGACCCCAGTCGACCCGCCGCGACCCGTGGGCAGATCGTCGTCGTCGACGGAACCCGGGCCGGCACCCTCGAGGGCGTCACCCGAATGGCCTACGACGGGACCAAGCTTGGTGTTCGCGACGGAGAGCTGCACGAGGCCCAGATCACGACCCGAGACATCGACCGCGGCGAGTACCCGCACTACCTGCTCAAAGAGATCTCCGAGGCCCCCGACTCGTTTCGAAAGACCCTGCGGGGAAAGATCGTCGAGACCCCGCCGGGGGACGGGGACGCGAAACAGGGACCTCGGCTGCGAGTCGAGCTGGGGGCCGAGACCCTGCCCGACGCACTCGTTGCCGCCCTGCGAAGCGGCCAGATCCGCCGGGTCGCGATCATCGGCCAAGGCACCGCCGCGGTGGCCGGTCAGAGCCTCGCGCTCGCGCTCCGCGACGCGGTCGAGGACCGGCTGATCGTCGACGCCATCCACGCGACCGAGCTGTCCGGATTCGGTCTCCGCGAGGACATGGCGGACACGCTCGTGATCGCCATCAGCCAGAGCGGCACGACCACCGACACCAACCGCACCGTCGATCTGGCCCGCGAACGCGGCGCGACCGTGGTCGCGATCGTGAATCGTCGCAACAGCGACCTCGTCGACAAGGCCGACGGCGTCCTGTACACCTCCGACGGGCGCGACGTCGAGATGAGCGTCGCCTCGACGAAGGCGTTCTACGCTCAGGTCGCCGCGGGCTACCTGCTTGCCCTCGGCATCGCGAGCGAGATCGGCGTCGCACCGGGTCGCAGCGAACGAGTGCTCGGCGCGCTGCGCGAGCTTCCGGATGCAATGCGGTCGGTGATCAACGACCGCGAGGCCATCGCTGGGGTCGCGCAGCGCCACGTGCTGAACCGTCGCTACTGGGCCGTCGTGGGCAACGGACGCAACGTCGTCGCGGCCCGAGAGCTGCGGATCAAGCTCTCAGAGCTGTGCTACAAGGCCATTGCTTGCGATGTGACCGAAGACAAGAAGCACATCGACCTGTCCTCCGAGCCGCTTGTCCTCGTGTGCGCGGCGGGGCTCGGGGGGTCGAACGTCGACGATGTGGCGAAGGAAGTCGCCATCTACGGTGCGCACCGCGCCGCGCCGCTGGTCGTGGCCAGTGAGCACGACGCGCCTCGCTTCGCGCATGCCCTCGAAGTCATCCCGGTTCCCGTGGTGCACCCGGCCCTCGACTTTGTGCTCTCCACCGTGGCGGGACACTTGTTCTGCTACGAAGCTGCCCTCGCGATCGACGGTTCGGCGCGCCCGCTGCGGGAGGCCCGGGCCGCCATCGAGGCCGCGGCACCGGGACCACCCCCGATGCTCCTCGATCGGCTCGCGCCGCGCCTTGAGGCACCAGCCCGCCGCTTCGTCGATGGTCTCCGCTCCGGCCAGTACGACGGCACCCTCGAGGCCAGCACCGCCACCCGAGTCGCCTCGCTGCTCCGGTATGCCGCCGGGACGCTCCCGCTCGACTCCTACGAGCTGGAGCACGGCAGCGTCGGCGCACCGAGCGTCGTCGTCCAAGACCTCACCGTGGCGCTCACCAAAGCGATTGAAGAGCTCACCCGTCCCATCGATGCCATCAAGCACCAGGCCAAGACGGTCACGGTTGGGATCTCACGGTCCGACGAGACCCTGCTGCACATCCCCCTCGTCCGCGAGGTGCTCGCCGCGGGCGCACCCCGCGACGGTCTGGCGTTCCGGGCGCTGCGTACGCTCGCCGAACTCGATCCTGCCGTCACGACGGTCACCGGCTACACCCGTTACCGAATCGAGGGTGAAGTCGCCGGGGACACCGCGACGGTGCACGTCATCGACCGGGGTGGGGTCTCAGCATCGTTCGCGTCGCGCACCGAGGCCGATCCCCGCCTGCGGGGCACGAAGCACCGGGTCGCGAACCAGCGTGAGGTCACCGCGGTCCGCGGGCGGGCCGACGGTCGCACGATCGTGATGGTCCCCGAAGTGAAGAACAACCAGACGGTTGGGCTCACCCTCTTGCACGTTCAGTTCGCCGACCTGCTCTCCCCGGACGCGATGCGAGCCGTCCTGCAGGGATACCAAGGCCGCTACGGGGCGCTCAAGGACGCCGTCACCGAGACCGAGCCGACGTTCGACGAGAGCATGCTGGGCTCGATCCCGGTGGTCGACCTCCTCACCGAACCGGTCTACGTCCTCGCCGAGCGCTGGCGCCGAGGGTGAACGAACCCTCGCCGGCCGGGCCGACCGGCGACGCGTCTGGACCAGCGCTGGGGGACGCCATGCTTAACATCGTGGGGCTCGGCACCGACCTCGTCGAGATCCCCCGCTTCCGTCTCGCCATGGAGCGTCGCGGCCAACGGCTCGACGAACGACTCTTCAGCGACGACGAGCGCGCGTACGCCTACCGTCAGAAGGACCCGGCCAAGAGCCTCGCCGCCCGCTTCGGGGCGAAAGAAGCCGTCATGAAGGCCCTCGGGGTCGGTCTCTGGAAGTTCAAGCTCCGCGACGTCGAAGTTGTCCGCCAGCGCAGCGGCGCACCCCGCGTCGCGCTCCACGGCCGCGCGCAAGAGCTCGCTAGCGAACGAGGCGTGCGGGGCTGGCACCTGTCGCTCACCCACACCGACACCACCGCCCTCGCGGTGGCCATCGCCGTCGGGTAGGCGGGAGCATGGAGCCCATCGTGACACCCCAGGAGATGGGCGACGCTGACCGTCGCACCATCGCGGCCGGCACCCCCGTCGAGGTGCTCATGGAACGCGCCGGACGATCGGTGGCGTGGGCGGTCCGGCGCCGCCTCGACGGCGTCTACGGCCGCCGGGCCGTCGTTGTCTGCGGAAAGGGCAACAACGGCGGTGACGGCCTCGTTGCCGCCCGGGTGCTCGCCGGCTGGGGAGTTCAGGTCGACGTCGCGCAGCTCGCCGATCCCCCCGACGCCGCGGCGCTCGGTCGGATGCTCGACCGGGCCGATTTCCTTGTCGACGCCATGTACGGGACGGGCTTCACCGGCACCCTCGACGGCACCGCCGCCACCGTCGCGACGCGCAGCGCCGATCTGCCGACGGTCGCCGTCGACATTCCATCCGGCGTCGACGGCCAGACCGGCGCCGCGTTGGGAGTGGCGGTCCACGCCGTCGCCACCGTCACGTTTGCCGCCCGGAAGCCCGGTCTGGTGTTCGAGCCCGGCCGCTCCCACGCCGGGGTCGTGCAGGTTGCTGACATCGGCATCGAGCTCGGCCCGGTGACACTCGGGCTCACTGAGCGTCGCGACGCGCGTGGCTGGCTCCTCGCCCATGAGCGTCCGCCGAACACCAACAAATGGCAGGCCGGGGTGCTCGTCGTCGGCGGCTCGGGTGGGATGACCGGGGCGCCGCACATGGTCAGCGAGGCCGCGATGCGCGCCGGCGCGGGCATCGTCTGGTGCGGGGTTCCCGGTCACGAGGCTGCGGCCCGCGCCGGCGGCTCCGAGATCATCACCAAGGCGCTCCCCGCGACTGGCGACGGGGCGCTCGCCGGGCTCGACGATCTGCTGTCGAGCGTCGACCGCTTCCGGGCGCTTGCCGTGGGTCCGGGGCTCGGGACCGCCGACCCGACCTGCGCCGCCGTCCGTGCGCTGGTGGCGACGTCCACGGTCCCGATGGTGCTCGACGCCGATGGGCTCAACGTCTTCGCCGGCGATGCCGCCAAGCTTCGTGAGCGTCCCGGACCGACCGTGCTGACCCCCCACGACGCGGAGTACGAACGGCTCGCCGGTGAGCCCGTCGGGACCGACCGGGTCGACGCGGCGCGGCGGCTCGCCACGCTCAGCGGCGCGGTCGTGCTGTTGAAAGGCCCAGCCACGGTGATCGCCGAGCCCGACGGCCGCGTCGTCCTGAACCCGACCGGCGGCCCCGAACTCGCGACCGCTGGGAGCGGCGACGTCCTCTCCGGGATCATCGCCGGCCTGATCGCCCGAGGGCTGTCCCCCTTCGAGGCCGCGGCCGCAGGCGCCTTCATCCACGGTCGCGCCGGTGACGTCTCCGGGCATACTGGACTCATCGCCAGTGACCTGATCGTGGCCCTGCCGCGCACGCTCACCGACCTGACCTCGACCCCCCGGGAGCCGTAAATGCCAGCGTCAACCCCCGTCCGCGATGTCATGACGAAAAACGTGGTGACGCTCCAACCGGATCAGACCTTCGAGGCCGCGGCGGATCTACTGGCCAAGAAGGGGATCGGCGCGGCGCCGGTCGTCGACGGCGACCGAGTGGTCGGGGTGCTCCGCGACGAGGACCTGATCGTCTCCGAAGCCAACCTGCATGTCCCCACCTGGTTCAACTTCGGCCTCGGTGTGGAGTTCCCCCTCCCGGGCCAGGCCAAGCGCTTTGAGGGCGAGTTGAAGCGCATGGTGGCCGCGACGGTGCGTGAACTCATGACCACCAAGTTCGAATCCTGCGCCCCGGACGACACACTCGGCGACGTCGCAGCCAAGATGCACGACCGCGACGTGACGCACATGCCGGTCATCGACACCGATCATCACCTCGTCGGGATCATCGCCCGGGGTGACCTGGTGCGGCGAGTCGCCGCGGAGACGTGACGGGCGGCGCGCCGCACTTCCGGCCGGCCTGGAGTGAGGTCGACCTCGGCGCGGTGCGGGCCAACGCCCGGGTTCTCGCCGAGACCGCCGCGCCCGCCGCGCTGCTCGCGGTCGTCAAGGCCGACGGGTATGGGTGCGGCGCGGTGCCCGTGGCGCGCGCCGCGCTCGACGCCGGCGCCACGTGGCTCGGTGTGGCCCTCGTCGAAGAGGGCGCCGCGCTGCGCGCCGCGGGGATCGACGCTCCGGTCCTGGTGCTGTCCGAGCCCCCGCCGGAGGCTGCCGGCGCCGTCGTCTCGGCGGCGCTCACGCCGGTCGTCTACACCGAGCTCGGAATCGAGGCGTTGGCGAAGGCGGTCGCCGAGCTGAGCCCCGACGCGGCCTTGCCCGTCCACCTCAAGGTCGACACCGGGATGCACCGGGTCGGATGCTCGCCCGAGGCGGTGGCGACCCTGGTGGACGCGATCGATGGCCGGCCCGAGCTCGTCCTCGACGGGATCTGCACGCACTTCGCCGTCGCCGATGAACCCGACCGCTCGGAGAGCAACGAGCAGCTGGATCAGTTCCGCCAGGTCCTGCACGACGTCGACGCCACCCGCGGTCGGCCCAGGCTCATCCACGCCGCGAACTCGGCCGCGCTGCTCGCCGTACCTGACGCCTGCTTCGACCTCGTGCGGGTTGGGATCGCGCTGTACGGCGTCGCCCCCGCCCCCTCCCTCGCCGATCGCGTCTCGCTCACCCCGGTCCTCTCGCTGCGGGCGCAGGTCACCTACGTCAAGACCTTGCCGGCCGGGACCCGCGTCTCCTATGGCCTGCGGTACGAGCTCACGCGGCGCTCGCGCATCGTGACCGTCCCGGTCGGCTACGCCGACGGGGTCCCCCGGAACCTCGGGTTGCGGGGCGGTGAGGTTCTGATCGGTGGGTGCCGCCATCCGATCGCGGGGACCGTGACGATGGACCAGCTCATGGTCGATGTCGGCGATGCGGCCGTCGAGGTCGGGGACGAGGTCGTGTTGCTCGGGCGCCAGGGCGACGACGAGGTCACCGCCGAAGAATGGGCGGAGCGGCTCGACACGATCGCCTACGAGATCGTGACCGGGATCGGGCCTCGGGTGCCCCGGCGGTACGTCGGATGAGCACCCGCCGTCGCGTGCTGAAGACCGTCGGTGTGGCCGCCGGTGTCGCCGCGGCGGCCGCCGGTTCGGCGTACGTCGCGCAGCGAGCCGCACTGGCCGCGATCCGTCGCCGCCCCGACCCCGACGCCGGGACGCTCGGCCAGCTCGAGTTCGACGAGGCCCGCCGACTTCCCGGCCACGATGGTGGGACCGTGTACACCGCCATCCGCGGGAACGGGGTGCCGATCCTCTTGTCCCACGGGGTCACAATCACCTCGCGAGTCTGGGTCAAGCAGTTCCGGTCGCTTCCTCGTAGCGGCATGCAGGTCATCGCGTTCGATCATCGGGGTCACGGCGAATCGACGGTTGGGGACAGCGGCCACTCGGTGGACAACCTCGCGGCCGACCTGCGCACCGTGATCGAGGCCCTCGATCTTCGCGACGCGATCCTTGTGGGCCACTCGATGGGTGGTGTCGCGGTGCAGGCCTTCGCGCTCCGCCATCCCGACGTCCTCCACGAACGGGTTCGCGGTCTCGTGCTGGCGTCCACGCTCGCCAAGACGAGCGTCTCCGCGTCCCGCCAGCTGCGTTGCCTTGCGGAACGTGTCACCGGCGGGTTCGACCTGCCCAAGGTCATGGCCCGCCCGAACCTCGGGTCGATGTTCGCGCGTATCGGTTTCGGCCGTGAGCCCCTCGCGAGCCAGGTGGAGCTCAATCGGGAGATGCTCGCCAGCTGCGACAGCGTCACCGCCCGCGAGGCCACGACCGCTCTGCTCAGCCTCGACCTGACGGCCGAGCTGCCGAGCCTCGACATCCCAACCCTGGTCGTCGGTGGCACCGCGGACGTGATCACACCGCCGGCGGAGTCTCGGCGTCTGGCGAATCTCATCCCCGGAGCTCGGCTGCACCTCTTTGAAGGCGCGGGGCACATGCTCATGCTCGAGCGCACCGAGGCGTTCGATGACCTGCTGATCGATTTCGCTCGCGACCTCGGAGTGCTGCCGGCTGCGGCCGGTGCTGCATGACCGGGTCGATCACCGACGTGCCGGGCCTCCGAGTCGGGCACCGGGCCCGGGGTGGCACCGGCGTCACGGTCGTCCTCGTCCCACCGGGGACCGTCGGCTCGGGAGAGTTGCGGGGCGGTGGCCCGGCGACCCGTGACCTCGCACTGCTCGAACCGAGCCGCACGGTGGAGCACGTCGACGCGGTGGTCTTGACCGGCGGGTCAGCGTTCGGGCTCGCGGTCGCCGACGGAGTCGTCGACTGGCTCGCCGAGCAGGGACGGGGCTACCCGACTCGGGCCGGCCCGGTCCCCATCGTCCCGACCGCCGCGATCTACGACCTCGTCGAGTCCGGCGGGACTCGACCCGGCCCCGAGGATGGTCGCCTCGCCGCGGAGGCAGCCGGGGCTGACCCGGTGCTCGTCACCGGTCGTGTGGGGGCGGGTACCGGCGCCACGGTGGGAAAGTGGCGCGGCGCCGAGCATGCCGTACCGGGGGGACTGGGCTCGGCGAGCACGAAGGTCGGCGACGCGACGGTGGGGGCGCTCGCCGTTGTCAACGCCCTCGGTGATGTCCACGACGCGTCCGGGAACCTCCTCGCGGGGTCCCGGGCACCGAGCGATGCGGAGTCGTTTCCCGAACCCACCCCGTTTGACGGTGCCGCCGATCCGAACACGACGCTCGTGGTCGTCGCCACCGACGCCCGCTGCTCCAAAGCGGACTGCTGGCTGCTGGCCCAGAGCGCCCAGCACGGGATCGTCCGTGCCGTGCACCCGTCGCACACCCGCCACGATGGGGATCTCGCCATCGCGCTCGCCACCGGGGCCGTCGACGCCCACCTCGACCGGCTCCGGGTCGCCGCCACCGACGTCGTCGCCGCGGCGGTGCGCGACGCGGTCACCTCAAGCGATGATGGATCCCGATGACGACGCTCGACCCGTCCCCCGGATGGCGGACCTTTGACGAGCTGGCCACCGTCGCCAGCACCTGCACCAAATGCCCCCTGGCCGAGACCCGCACCCAAGTCGTCTTCGGAGTCGGGAACCCCCACGCGGGTCTCGTGTTTGTTGGCGAAGGGCCCGGCGCGGAGGAGGATCGACAAGGGATCCCCTTCGTCGGTCGAGCCGGCCAGCTGCTCACCCGACTCATCGAGGGGATCGGGCTCACCCGCGACGACGTGTACATCTGCAACGTCGTGAAATGCCGCCCGCCGGGGAACCGGGACCCCCTCCCATCTGAGATCGACGCGTGTCGCCCCTACCTCGAGGCGCAACTCGACTTCTTGGATCCCCGGGTGGTCGTCACGCTCGGGAATTTCGCGACCCGTCTCCTGCTCGGGACCAAGCAGGGCATCACCAAGCTGCGGGGCACGGAGTTCCCGTACCGCGATGATCGTGCCGTCCTCATCCCCACCCTGCACCCCGCGGCGGTCCTGCGTAACGGCGGCGCTGCGCTCGCGCAGGCTCGGGCGGACTTCGTGCTCGTCAAGCGCACGCTGGCGCGCGCTCGCAGCGCGTGAGCGACGTCACCGTGGTGACCAGCACTGCGGAGCAGACCCGCTCGATCGGACGCTGCATCGCGCCGCTGCTTCGCGCCGGCGATGTCGTCGTCGTCGTCGGCGGCCTCGGCGCTGGGAAGACGACGTTCACGCAAGGTCTCGCCGCCGGCCTCGGTGTCACCGACCGTGTTGTCAGCCCCACGTTCACCCTCACCCGCGAGTACGAGGGTCGTCTCCGGCTCGTGCACGTCGACCTGTACCGCCTCGACCGGGCCCAGGAGGTACTCGACCTCGGCCTCGAAGATGTCGCGGACGGCGCGGTGCTCGTCGTCGAGTGGGGTGACGTCGCCGCGGCCTACCTGGCCCCCGAACATCTCGAGGTGCACCTCACCGCCGACTCCGATGCCGACGACGAACGAACGATCGCGATCACCTTCCGGGGCCCATCCTGGATGCCTCGCGCCGACGCGGTGGCGGGCGCCGTCGGAGCCGCCTGATGCTCCTGCTCGCTATCGACACCTCCACCTCCCGCGTCGCAGTCGCGATCGGTGACACTGGCCGGGTCCGCGCCGAGGTCGGGCTCGCCGGTCGGCGACGCCACGCCGAGCAGCTCGCTCCGGCGATCGCGTACCTCTGCGAGCAGACCCACATCGAGCTCGCCCAGCTTGCCGCGGTGGCCGTTGGGATCGGACCCGGTCTCTTCACCGGCCTGCGGGTCGGGGTGACGACCGCGAAGATCATGGCCCAAGCCTTACGGGTCCCAGTCGTGGCGATACCGAGCCCCGACCTCGTCGCGTACCCGCTGCGGCACAGCCACCGCCTGCTCGCCGTCGTGCTCGACGCCCGACGCCATGAGGTGTACTCGGCGCAGTACCGGCCGGTCCCGGGCGGCGTCCAGCGGGTCTCTGACTACACGGTCGGCTCCGCTCGCGATCTGGTCGCCGAGCTCGCGGCCGGTGGCGAGGAAGTCCTCCTCGCCGGTGACGGGGTCGACGCCAACCGCGACGCGTTCGCGGCGCTCGACCGGGTGGAGCATGCGGGGCCGGCGTTCGAGGCTCCGAGCGCCACCGCCCTCGTCGAGCTGGCGAGCGGACGCGTCGAACGGGAAGAGTTCGTCTCGCCTCACGACGTACGGCCCCTCTACCTGCGGGCGAGTGACGCCGAGCTGGCCTGGGAGCAGGCCCGGTGACCGTGACCGCGCCGCTGGTCGTCTACGTGCTGCCCATGCGGCGACGCCATCTGCGCTCGGTGCTGCGAATCGAGGCGCTCGTCTACCCGCGCCCCTGGAGTCATTCGCTATTCCTGTCCGAGCTGGCGTTGCGAGGGTCGCGGGCCTATTTCGTCGCTCGGTTGGGACGCGACGTCATCGGGTACGCCGGTCTCATGCTCAGCGGCGACGACGCCCACATCACGACGATCGCGGTGGACCCGACCCACCAGCGCCACAAGATCGGCACCCGTCTGCTCCTCGTCCTCGCCCGGGAGGCGCTAGCCCGCGGTGCCCGCAACATGACCCTCGAGGTCCGCCTCTCGAACCATGCCGCCCAGGACCTGTACCGCCGGTTCGGGTTCGGGCCGGTCGGGGTCCGAAAGAACTACTACCAAGAGACCAACGAGGATGCGCTCGTCATGTGGGTGCACGAGGTCGACACCAGTGACTACGCCGCGCTCCTCGCCGCGCTCGAACGAGGGATCCCGGGCGAGACGCTGTATGACGAGCGCCGATGGTGAGCAACCAGGCGGACGCCCCGATCTTGGGGATCGAGACCTCGTGTGACGAGACCGCCGCGGCTGTCGTGGCCGGCGGCCGGTTCATCCAATCCTCGATCGTCTCGAGTCAAGTCGACTTGCACGCCCGGTTCGGTGGCGTCGTCCCCGAGATCGCCAGCCGGGCGCATGTCGACCTGGTCGGCCCGGTGATCGCCGAAGCGCTCGGCGAGGCCACCATCGACCTCGACGGGTTGGCGGCGGTCGCGGCCTGTCGCGGTCCGGGGCTCGCCGGCGCGTTGCTCGTCGGTGTGAGCGCCGCGAAGGCCCTCGCCCTCGTCACCGGGTTGCCGTACGTCGCCGTGAACCACCTCGAGGCCCACCTCTACGCCGCCTGGCTCGAGGAACCCGACCTCGAGCCGCCGCTCGCGGTCCTCGTCGTCTCGGGCGGGCACACCCTGGCCGTCATCATGGAAGGCCACGGGCGCTACCGCGTCGTGGGTCAGACCGTCGACGACGCCGCCGGGGAGGCTTTCGACAAGGTGGCCCGCCATCTCGGCCTCGGCTATCCCGGTGGTCCCGCCATTGACGGCATCGCTGCCCACGGCGACGCGGAGGCCATCCGGTTCCCGCGCGCGATGCCCGGCGAACCCGACTTCTCGTTCGCCGGTCTCAAGACCGCGG
>DAIPLE010000001.1:717-3779 GCA_036769425.1 Actinomycetota bacterium | reverse complement strand
TACCTTCTCCGCCATCCCGACGCGTCGGTCGCCGACGTCGCGGCGTCGTTCCAGGCCGCAGTGGTCGACCAGCTCGCCGACAAGTTCCTCGCCGCCGCGGACGCCGCCGGCGCCCCGACCCTGGTCTTGGGGGGCGGCGTCGCCGCCAACTCGGCGCTGCGGGCCCGAGTCGCCGCCGCCGCCGACGCCACCGGCCGGCGAGTCTTCCTCCCCCCGCCGGAGCTGTGCACCGACAACGCGGCCATGATCGCCGCCGCGGCGTGGTTTCGTCTCGCTGCCGACGGTCCGACCCCCCTCGACGACGGGGTCGACCCCACCCTGGGGCTCCCGGCCGTCGGTTGACCGGCCCGCGCCCGCCGGCCCGCTCGGGGCGGGCTTGCCGCCCCGCGCCGGGCACGGTATGTTGATCGCTAGCACTCACGCCCGCCGAGTGCTAATTGCCGCAGACGTTCGACGCCCCAGGAGGCGCCCCCGATGAAGTTGCAGCCGCTCGAGGACCGCATTGTCGTCCGGTCGAACGAGCCCGAAGAGACCACGGTCAGCGGGCTCGTGATTCCCGACACCGCCAAAGAGAAGCCCCAGCAGGGCGAGGTGCTCGCGGTCGGTCCCGGCCGCCGGGCCGAGAACTCCGGCGAGGTGATTCCCATCGACCTCAAGGTCGGTGACACCGTCGTGTACTCCAAGTACGGCGGGACTGAGATCACCGTCGACGGTGAGGACCTGCTGATCCTGACCGGCCGCGACGTCCTGGCCAAGGTCCAGAAGTAGTACCTGGCGTTCGCCGCGGGCGCCCCCGGCTCGGCCGGGGGTCGCGGCGCGTTCAGGCGTTCTCGGCGACCCGTGCCGCGGCCGTTGAGCGGGCCCACCCGTAGTCGACCTTGCCGTTCGGGCCCCGGCGGATCTGTTCCACGACCACGATGTGGCGAGGCCGCTTGAACCGGGCCAACGCGGCCCCGGCGGCCTTGAGCCGTTCCGGGTCGACCGTGGCGCCGGGCTCCGGTGCCACCACCGCGGTGACCGCTTCGCCCCAGCGCTCGTCGGGGACACCCACGGCGACGCAGTCCGCCACCGTCGGGTCCCGCTTGATCGCCTCCTCGACTTCTTCGGGGTAGATCTTCTCGCCGCCCGAGTTGATGCACACCGAGCCTCGCCCGAGGAGCGTGATCGTCTCGTCGTCCTCGACGGTCGCCCAGTCACCCGGCACCGAGTAGCGCACCCCGTCGAAAACCCGGAAGGTGCCAGCGGTCTTGTCGGCATCCTTGTAGTAGCCGGCCGGCAAATGCCCGCCGAGCGCCAACATGCCCTGCTCACCCGAGCCGGGTGTCACCTCGTGCCCGTCGTCGGTTAGGACCTTGGTGTGCGGCCCGACCCGGAACCGGGCGGTGCGGGCCTCGTCTCCGGGCGCAGTGATGCTGCTGGCAAAGCCGATCCCCTCACTCGAGCCCAGACTGTCGAGCAGGATCATCGGCTGACGGGCTTGGAGCTCCGCTTTGATCTCGGCGGTCCAGATCACCCCGCTGCTGATGATCAACCGGACCGACGAGAGGTCGTATCGCGCACCGCGGGCTTCGGCGGCTTCCAGCGCGCGCACCATCGGCTTGGCGAACGCGTCGCCGACGATCGCCAGCTGCGACACCTTCTCTCGGGCCACGGTCTGCCAGAGCTCGTCGGCGTCGAAATGACGGTTCTCGAGCGTGACGACGCTGCCCCCGAGGAACAGCGATTGGATGGTGGTCATCACGCCCGTCCCGTGCATCAACGGCGAGGCCGGGAGATGCGTGGGCGACGCGCCGGTCGCCACGATGCGGGCCGCGGTGGCGCCCGCCTCATCGGAGGTGACCGGCGGCGTCTCCCCGAACAGCGGGTAGGTGTTCTCGCCCAGCGAGCCGTAGAAGTCCTCGTTGCGCCACATCACACCCTTCGGCATGCCGGTGGTCCCGCCCGTGTACAAGAACCAGAGGTCGTCGCCCGACCGCTCGATGCGGGGCGCCGGGTCGTGGGCGGCGAGGAGCTTCTCGAAGGGCACCGCGCCGTCGAGCAACGGGCTGCCGTCGTCGACCTGTATCACCAGCCGCAGCTTCGGGAGCCGGTCGCGCACCGCGCCGACGTGTTCCGCCAACACCCCGTGGAAGACCAGCACCTCGGCGTCAGCGTTCTCGAGCAGATAAGCGAGCTCGTCCTCGAGGTATCGGTAGTTCACGTTCACGTGCACTGCCCGAGCCTTCAGCGACCCGTACATGGCCTCGAGGAACTCGTTGCTGTTGTACAGGTACAACGCCACCTTCGAGTCCGGCTCGACGCCGTAGGCGGCGAGCGCGCCCGCGAATCGTGCCGCCCGCTCGTCGAACAACCGCCACGTGTGTCGCCGTTCGCCCTGCACGATCACGGTCTGCTCCGGCAAGGCGTCGCAGACCGACTCGAAGACCGTGGCCAGGTTCCAGTCGGGCATAGCGCTCCCGGATCGACGTCGGCGGGAGCATACGCTTCGCTTCGTGGCGAGTCGGGGGGGCCAACAGCGCATCCCCCGACCACCCTCAGCGCGCGCCGGCGCCCCGGCTCCGTGGGCGCACCGGAGCCCGGCCGAGCGCCGCTTCACCCTCGCCGAGGTCCGCCGGGCCTGCCAGCAGCTACCCGAACCGCACCGTCCTCCTCCGCCGCCCACCGCCCGTCCCGCCGCGGTGCTGGTCCCGATCTTCGAAACGGGCGGCGAGGCCCGGATCATCCTCACCAAACGGCCCGAGACCATGCCGTCGCACCGCGGCGAGATCGCCTTTCCCGGTGGGAAGCTCGAAGCGGAGCGGGACGGCTCGCTGCGCGACGCCGCGTTGCGTGAGGCGCACGAAGAGATCGGCCTCGATCCCCACGACGTCGACGTCGTCGCTGAGCTCGACAGTCTCACCACCGTCGCGTCCCGCTTCGTGCTCACTCCCTTCATCGGGCTGCTCGACACCCGGCCCCAGCTCCACCCCGACGCTTCGGAGGTCGTGAGCGTCTTCGATGTCGCGATCTCGGAGCTGCTCCGCGACGACCACGTCCATCGCCAAGGCCGCAAGGATCCAGGG
>DAIPLE010000001.1:0-707 GCA_036769425.1 Actinomycetota bacterium | reverse complement strand
CTACCGAGAGGAACGGTGGGACATCCCGGCTGACCTCGGGATCACCCCCGGACGAGATCGAGCCATCCACTTCTTTGAGCTCACCGACGAGACCGTGTGGGGCGCGACCGCCCGGATCCTCGCCGGCCTCCTCGCGCACCTCACCGGCGGGCGCTGACCCGCGCCGGTTTGGGGCTCCAGTCGAACCCACCCCGGGTCGACATGCTCCGTAGGGCCAATTGGGCCCCGGAGGCGCGCGCATGCAGATCCGAACTCGCGACCCTGCTTCCCCTCACCGCGCCCCGACGCCCCGCCCGTACCGACGCCACGGCTGGCGAAGCGCCGCGGTGGGGATCGTCGCGGCCGCCCTCGGGTTCACGGCGTGCTTCGCGCCCGTCGGCCCGCCGCCCGTCGGCGCCGGGACCATCATGGGTCCGAGCGACCTCGCCGCGGCCCAGATCGCGGCGTACGTCTGTCACGTCGGTCGCTGCGCCACCTGGCTGCCCGAGATCTCCCCGCAGCAGATGGCCCAGCTCTACATCGACGAAGGCAACCTCGTCGGCGTACGCGGCGACATCGCCTTCACCCAGGCCGTCCTCGAGACCGGCTGGTTCGCGTTTCTCGGCTCCCCCGCCCAGAACCTGGTCCCGGCGCCCGCCCCCGGCGACACCACCTGGCCCGGTTTCGTCTTGCCTCGCGACCACAACTACGCCGGCCTCGGCGCGTTC
>DAIPLE010000331.1:0-1505 GCA_036769425.1 Actinomycetota bacterium | reverse complement strand
TGGGCCACACGTGGACGCTACCGAGGCGCCCGGTCGCCGGGAGGGAACCGGGACCGGGCGGTCCGGGTTGGGGCCGGCTCGGCCGTGGCGCGCGAGGCTGCGCCGGTGGACACCGCGTTGCTGGCCCCGGCGGTCGAGCCGCTGTCGTTTCTGCTGGGCACGTGGACCGGTCAGGGACGCGGCGCGTACCCGACGATCGACGACTTCGTCTACGCCGAGGAGACAACGTTTCTCTGTCCCGACAAGCCTGTGGTTGCGTACCGACAGCAGACCTGGGTCCCCCCGGCGGTCCGCCATCGCACGCCGAGGTCGGCTATCTCCGCCCGGTTCCCGACGCGGTCGAACTCGTCCTCGCCCCGCCGAGCGGCGTCGTCGAGATGAGCCGAGGCACGCTCAATGGCACCCGACTTGAGCTCGTCACCCTGACGGTCGTCACGACGCCGACCGCCAAGTCGGTCGGCGAGGTCCGACGGGTCTACGAGCGCCGAGGAGAGATCCTTCGGACGCGTCTGGACATGGCCGCGCTCGCTCAGCGGCTCGGGTTCCACTGTGAGTCGGAGCTGCGGCGCGCCACGTAATCCGACGGGTGCCCGGCGGCGTACCTTCGACATCGGCGCGACCAGCCATCAGGGGGGAGCATGGACCAGCTCGACGGGAAGGTCGCGGTGATCACTGGCGCGGCGCGGGGGATCGGCGCCGCCCTTGCGGCCCGCTTCGCCGCCGAGGGGATGCGACTGGTGCTTGCCGACGTGGACCCTGCGGCCCTCGACTCGGCGGTGGCCGAACGCCGGGCCGGCGGCACTGAGGTCGTCGGAGTCCCCACCGATGTCTCCGACGCCGGTGCTGTCGACGCGCTCGCAGCCGCGGCCCGGGAGCGGTTCGGCACCGCGCACGTGATCTGCAACAACGCCGGCGTGTCGGGTCACGCCCGGCCGACCTGGGACCAGCCCGAGCGCGAATGGCAGTGGGTTCTCGGCGTCAACCTGCTCGGCGTGGTCAACGGGATCCGTTCCTTCGTGCCGATCCTGCTCGCCCAGGATGAGGGCCACGTCGTGAACACTGCGTCGCTCGCCGGTTTCCTCGCGGCCCCGTACGTCTCGCCGTACGCGGCGACGAAGCACGCCGTCGTCGCGCTGTCGACCTCGTTGTTCCACGAGCTGGCGATGGCCCGTTCCCAGGTCGGTGTCTCGGTGCTGTGCCCGTCGTTTCTTCGCACCGAGATCATGGACACCGACCGGGCGTGGCCCGAACATCTCGGTGCGTCGCCTGGTCATGGCGACGACCCGGGCAGCGAGCGCCTCCACGGGGTGTTCGAGCACGCCGTCGACGAGGGCCTCGACCCCGCGGACCTCGCGGACCGGGTCGTCGACGGGATCTGCACCCGGCGGTTCCTCGTCACGACGCATCAGGAGCAGTGCGCCCGGGCGGTACAGATGACGGTCCGGGTCGTAGAGGGCAGCGCCCCCGAAGTGGTCGAACTCTAGCTATAGCTAATTAGGCTGCGA
>DAIPLE010000025.1:0-14839 GCA_036769425.1 Actinomycetota bacterium | reverse complement strand
TCGATTCGCTCTACACGTCCCTGCCTCGTCCGAAGCGTCTGGTCGAGATCGGCAATGTCGGCCACAACGGCTTCACTGACATCTGCATCGCGATCCGCCAGGGTGGCGGCCTGATCGAGTTCGCCCGTCAACAGCACCTCGTGCCCGACTCCCTTTTGCAGCTCGGCGAGAACGGCTGCCAGATGACCAACCTCGAGCCGCGAACCGGATTCCGGGTCATCCAGCACTTCACCGTGGCGGAACTGCGATTCGCGCTCGGGATCGACCGGTCACCGGTCGGGCTCGGCAACAACATCGTCCAGGCTTTCCCCGGCGTGCAGATCACGTACCGGCATCAGCCCTAACCGTCAGGAGCCGATCCGGGCGGACCCGTCGAGCTCCCGGTAGTCGAGACCGAGCTCGTCGAGCAGTGGACGGGAGTAGCAGATCCGTCCGGTGAGTGACTGCGGGTCGGCGACGGCGAGCGCCAACGCGGCCTCGACGAAGAGCTCGAGCGGCTCGACGATCTCGGGGTTGGCGTCCAGCACGTCCCCGACGAGCGCGTCGGCGCCTGGTGTGCGGACCGCAGCCACCGGGGCGAGGCTGTTGACCGCCACCCCGTCGGCGTAGACCTCCGCCGCGAGGCCGGTCGTGAGCCGCTCGAGCGCGGCCTTCGACGCGCCGTACACGGTGCTGGTGAAGCCCAACTTGAAGCCCGGATCGAACGGGGGCCCCTTCGGGGGCCTCGAGGTGGCGCTGGAGATGTTGACGATCCACCCGGCGCCGTTGGCGCGCATGGCGGGCAGCACCGCCTGGGCCAGGTCGATGGGGGCGTGCACGTTCAGCTCGAACGTCAGCCGCCGGCGACGCAACGGGATTTCGGCCGTCGGGAGGTAGAAGGCTGCCGCGGCGTTGTTGACGAGCACGTCGATGGCTCCGAGCTCCGCGGTGACCTGCGGGACGACGCGGCCCCGGTCGTCGGCGTCGGCGAGATCGGATTGCACCGCGAGCGCCCGGCCACCGGCGGCCTCGATCGTGGCGACGGTCTCGCGCAGCGACCCGGCGAGCGGCGCGTCGGGTTCGGCGTCGAGGGTGCGGGCCGTGACAGCGACCGTGGCGCCTTCGGCCGCGAAGCGCTGGGCGATGCCGGCACCGATGCCACGGCTCGCGCCCGTGACGAGCGCGACCCGACCGTCGAGCTGACCCACCGGGTCAGCTGACGGGCAGCTTGTCGACCGCGCGTCCGAGGGAGCGCTTGTCGAGCGGACCCCGCTTGGCGACGTAGGCCTCCCGCTGGCGGGTCGTCGAGTGGACCGGGTCCTTGTCGAACTCGGGCAGCACGTGCGTGCCGAACGTCTCGACGGCTTCGACCGCGACGTCGATCGGCATGGTCGTCGACAGCATCCCGAAGACCACTTGGTCGGCGCCGGCGGCCTCGTAGTCCCGGACCGACTTTTTCACCTCGTCGGGTGTCCCGATCATGACGAGCTGGTTCTCGATGCTCTGCTCGAGCAGGTCCGGGGTGGGCTCGGGGATCAGGTCAGGCCAGTCCGGAAGCCCTTCGGGTTTCGGGAACGTGTCGAGGTAGTGGAACACCAGGCTGTTCTGGTAGCTGCCGTGCATGCCGCAGGCGATGTCTCGAGCTCGTTGGCCGTCCTCGAGGCAGAGCATCTGGCTCGTGACCATGACGTTGTTGTTGACGTACTCACCGACCGGCTCGGCCTTGTCGATGGTGGTCTTGTAGATCTCGATGAGCGGCTTGAGGGTCTCGGGTGACCCGGTGGTGAAGCAGAGCACCCCGAGCCCCAGCCGGGCCGCCTTCTCGAAGGTGCTGGGGTTCCCCGCCGCGATCCACATCGGCGGGTGCGGGTCACTGAACGGCTTCGGCAGCACGTTGCGGGGCGGTAGCGAGAAGTACTTGCCCTGGAAGCTGTACTCGTTCTCCCGCCACATCTTCTTGAACTCGGGCAGGACCTCGTCGACCATCGCCTTCGTCTCTTCGGGGTTCATGATCCCGAAGCCGCGCTGCTCGGTCGACGAGGAGCCCCGGCCCACCCCGAACTCGAACCGGCCGCCCGAGAGGTGGTCGAGCATCGCGACCTTCTCGGCCACCCGAGCCGGGTGACAGACCGGGGGAGTGATGTTGAAGATCCCGCTGCCGAGATGGATCCGGTCGGTGACCCCGGCGAGATAGCCGAGAAACGCCTCGTTCGATGACAGGTGCGAGTACTCGGTCAGGAAGTGGTGTTCGGTCGCCCACGTGTACTTGAACCCGGCCCGGTCCGCAGCCTTCGTCCACGTCACCTCGTTGCGGAGCCGCTGCGCCTCGACGGCCCACTGGTCGGCCTCGGCCTCGTACGCCTGATGCGGTGTGAAGAGGCTGTTGAAGATGCCGAACTCCATCGTTCCCCCTAGTGGTGGTGGCGGGCGGCTCGGATCGTACCGACACCCGCCAAAAAATGCGACACGTTCTAGTTTTGGGCCTCGGTGAGGCGCCGCTTGGCGTCGTGCCAGCCGCTGACCATCCGGCCGAACTCGACGGGGTTGTACATGTCCTCCTCGTAGGAGAACAGCCCGTCGCCGGCGTAGTGGAGGATCGTCCAGTTGTACTCACGGTGCAGGGAGCCGTCGCCGGGGTCGTCCATCTCGTTCCACACCGAGCACAGGACCCAACCTCGGTCCTCGTCGATCACGTACCAGTCGATCGGGAAGTTGCGCATGTCGGAGACCGACGGGTCACTCATCGTCGACTGGATCCACTCGTAGATGGCCTGGCGCCCGTGCATCTTCCCGTAGTGATGCTCGTAGTAGTCGGCGTCGTCGGTGAAGCACTCCGACCACTCGCGCCAGTCTCCGCTCTTCGCCGACCGGTCGGCCGCCTCCTGGAAATGCTGGAAGGCGTCGTCGATCTCCGCCCGGGTGAACCCCACCTGTGCCTCCTCGGTCGAGCATCCGAGCCCACCGGACCGGTCGGGCTCTACGATCCGGCGATCGTAAACGGCAAGCCAGGTGTCGCGACAGGCCTCGGTCGCCCCCGGAGCCGCGCCCTCGGCGTCGCCGCCGGCGGGGCGATCACGAGGTGGGCATGAGAGTCGCCTACGTGGGCCTCGGGAACATGGGTGCCCCGATGGCTCAGAACGCGCGCCGCGCCGGTCATGACCTCACGGTCTTCGACGTGCGCGCCGACGCGATGACGCCGCTGGCCGAGTTGGGGGCCCGGTCCTGCGGCTCGGCGGCGGACGCCGCCGCGGGCGTCGACGTGGTCTGCGTCACCGTGCTCGACGGGTCTCAGGTCGACGCCGCCCTGCTCGGGTCGGACGGGGTCTTCGCCGGCGCGGCACCCGACACGGTGGTGGCGATCCACAGCACCGTGCACCCCGAGACCATCCACACGATCGCGGGACAAGCACCGGCGGGGGTGGCGGTGCTCGACGCCCCGGTCAGTGGCGGCGTGAAAGGGGCCCGTGCCGCGACGTTGTGCGTGATGGTGGGCGGCCCGGCCGCCGCCTTCGAACGGGCCCGTCCGGTGTTCGACGCCATCGGCGATCTGGTCATCCACCTCGGTGACCGCGGCGCCGGTCTCGCCGCGAAGCTCGCCCGCAACCTCGTCGGCTACGTCACGATGCTGGCAGCGCAAGAAGGCCGTCAGCTCGCTGCCGCGGCCGGTACCGACTTGGAACGACTGAACGAGATCCTCGAGCACACCGGCGCGTTGAGCCCGATGATGCGCGACCTCCTCTCGGTCCCGGGTGGCGACGAGGTCTACTCCGGGGACGTCGCCCCGCTGGTCGCGCTCGCGGCGAAGGACCTGCGCGTCACATTGGCGTTCGGCGAGGATCTCGGTGTCGATCTCCCCGCGGCGGCGCTCACCCTGGATCGGGTGGCGTTCTCGTTCGGTGTCGCCGATCAGGACACCGAAGCGTGAACGTCTCGCTCGGGTTGCCGACCCACCATGTCGGCGGAGAGCTCGCCACCGCCGACGGCATCGCGGAGGTGTCGGTGGCGGCGGAGACGGCCGGCTTCGACGCCGTGTTCGTCACCGATCATCCCTTCCCGTCGGACCGCTGGCTCGCGACCGGGGGCCACCACGCCCTCGACCCGTTCGTCGCCTTGAGCTTCGCCGCCGCGGCCACGACCCGCCTGCGTCTCCACACCAACCTGCTGGTCCTCGCCTATCGGAACCCGTTCCACTCGGCGAAGGCGATCGCGTCGCTCGACGTGCTGTCCAACGGTCGGGTGATCGTCGGCGTCGGCGCTGGCTACCTCGAGGCAGAGTTCGAAGCGCTGGGTGTCGACTTCGACGCTCGCAACGACCTCACCGACGAGGCGATCGCCGCCATGCGCGCCGCCTGGACCGGCGAGAGCGTCGCCGCCGCGGGTCGCGGGTGGCGCGCACCAGGCAACACCATGCAACCCGCTCCGACGCAACAGCCCGGGCCACCCATCTGGATCGGCGGGAACAGCCGCCGCGCCATCCGGCGGGCGGTCGAGCTCGGTGACGGTTGGATGCCGATGCCCAGCCCCGCGGGATCGGAGCGCCGACTGCACACGCCCGCGATCGCGTCGCTGGACGATCTTGGCCTTCGACTGCGGTACGCCCGCGAGCACGCCGCCACGGTCGGGCGCACCGAGCCTCTCGAGATCGTGTTCATGCCGTCGGGCCTCGACATGTTCACGAACGCCAGCGTCGACCCGGGCCCGGTCCTCGACAGCGTCCACGCCCTCGCCGAGCTGGGCGTCACCTACCTCACCGTCACGCTGCCGGGGACGTCGGTGCGCGACGTGCTCGGGCATGTGGCGACGTTCGCCGCCGAGGTCCTGGAGCCCATCCGCGCCCTCTGAGCCACGCTCGAGACGACGGGCTGGTCGGGGCCGGGCGCCTCAAGTCCCGCCGGACGGCGGTCGATCCAAGCAACGTGGAGGCCGACGAACGGCGGGTCGTTCCCGGCGCCGCCGTGCATATCCCGGCCAACCGAACGAGCGTCTGGTGGCGCCACGGCCGCGTCGTGCAGGTCATCGCGGCCGTCTGCTTGGTGTGGGGAGGCGGGTACCTGGTCTGGCGGCTCGCCTGGACCGGCCGGGGCGTCAACCCCGTCCTCTTCGGGGCCCTCTTCGCCGCCGAGGTCTACGCCTGGGTCAGCCTCGGCCTGTACGCCTTCTTGGCCTGGTCGGTCCCGACGACGACCCGACCGCCCCTTCCCGACGTGGTCCCGACGATCGACGTGTTCGTCTGCACCTACGACGAGCCGATCGCGGTCGTCGAGGCGACCCTGACCGGCTGCCGTGCCATCCGCGTCCCGCACCGCACCTACCTCCTCGACGACGGCGACCGGCCCGAGATGGCTGCCCTCGCGTCGAGCCTCGACGCCGAGCACATCACCCGACGCGACCACGAGCACGCCAAAGCGGGCAACATCAACCACGCGTTGGGTGTGACCGGTGGCGAGCTGATCCTCGTGCTCGACGCCGACCACGTCCCCCGGCCGGACATCCTCGACGCGACGGTCGGATACTTCCGGGACGGCGACGTCGCGTTGGTCCAGACCCCGCATGACTTCTCGAACCGCGACTCGGTGCAGCACACCAAGTCGCAACGCCACGAGCAGACCCTGTTCTATGACGTCATCGCCCCCGGCAAGGACCGGCACAACGCCATGTTCTGGTGCGGCTCAGCGACGCTGGTCCGTCGCGACGCGCTCGCATCGGTCGGCGGCGTGCTCACCGACACCGTCGCCGAGGACTTCCACACCACCATCGCGATGCACGCCCGCGCCTGGAAGACTCGCTACCACGCCGAGACCCTCGTCCAGGGCCGCGCCCCGCATGATCTCGCCGGGTTCCTCTTGCAGCGCGCCCGATGGGCTCGCGGCAACCTTGGGGTGTTCCGCACCAGCGAGAATCCGCTCACGTGCCGCGGGCTCCGCCCGAAGCAGCGTCTGAGTTACTTCGCGTCCCTGTTCAACTACTTCTCCGGCTTGCAGCGCCTGGTGCTCCTGAGCGTCCTGATCGTCACGCTGGCGTCCGGGCAGCTCCCGATGCACGCATCGGCGCTGACCCTGGTGGCGCTCTGGCTCCCCTGGTCGACGTTGGCGTTCCTGACCACGATCGCGCTCGGACGCGGCGCACTCGGACCACTCGACTCGACGCGGTACGGCCTGATGACGATGGGAATCAACGTGCGCGGCGTGCTCACGTTGCTCCGGTCCCGTGCGGGCTCGTTCAAGGTCACACCCAAAGAGGGGACCGACGACGGCGGCCTCAAGGTGCTCCGGATGCTGTGGTTGCTGACCACAATCGGCGCGGCGATGACCGTCGCGTGGCTGGCGCGGGTCCTCGCCGTCGGGGGCGTGCTGTCGCTCCCGAGCATGCCGCCCTTCGCCACCGGCGTGGTCATCGCCCTCGGGGCCTGGGAGTTGGCCTGCATCCTGAAGGTCTTGGTGCCGCTCATCCGGCGTCGCCAACGCCGCACCCGCTACCGGCTTCCGGTCAACCTTCGCGCCCGTGCCGCGGGAACGACGGTGCGGGTCGAGGTGCGCGACCTGACCTCAGCCGGACTGGCCTTCGAGATGGCCGCGGCGGTCCGGGTGAACACGCGACTCGAGCTCCTGACCCGCCTCCCGGATCGTGCCGGAGGGCTGCACGACACCGTCCTGCCGGTCGAGGTTCGCTCCTGTCGCCGGGCGGCCGAGGCGGGGATGTTCCGCGTCGGCTGTGAGATTCGCGAGCTCGCGCCGGACGTCCGCCAGCTCCTCAACGAGTTCTGTGACGTGGTCGTCTCGACGGCACAGCTGGCGGGGATCCTCGTTCCCGCGGCGCCACTCCCGGGCGAGCCACCGCCGATCTCGTGGCGCGACCACCGGGCCTCCTGAGAAGCGGGCTACGCCGAGGTCTCGGGTGTGATCTCCTCGAACGCCATCGTCAGCACCATCGGGTCGAGTTCGATCAGCTCGGGACGGATCGTGATCCGACCATCGACGAACGCCTGCTGGTTCTCGGCCGCGAACGCCTCCCAGTCGTCGACGTCGACCTCGTAGAGCGCGAGGTAGCGGTGCTTGGTGACGTCGTCGCCGGGGAGGACCTGCGCCGGCGCGAGGCGGAAGCGCCGGAAGGACCGGACTCCGGGGAGGGCGAGCATCTCGCGGGCGTGGACGGCGTCGTACCACTCGTTGAAGTCGTCGTCGACGTCGTCGCTCGTGGCGTTCGACAAGGCGATGAAGATTCCCTTCGGCATGGTGCTCCTTCGTTGCGGTTCAGGTCGTGAGGGCCCCGCCGTTGACGCCGAGGACCTGACCGGTGATCCACTCGGCCTCATCGGAAGCGAGGAAGCAGACCGCGGCGGCGACGTCGACGGGATCTCCGAGCCGGGTCGTCGGCGACGGCGGACGGCGGGTGTCGTCGGGCCCGGTGGCCATCAAACCGAGCGCCACGCAGTTGGCCGTCACCCCGGTCCCGAGGAGCTCGACGGCCAGATGACGCGAGAAACCCATCGCGGCGGCTTTGCTCGCGCCATAGAGCGAGATGCCAATGGGGAGACCCATCCGACCGGCTTCGGACGACACCGTGACGATGCGGCCCCACCCCCGGTCGCACATGCCGTCCACCGTCGCCTTGACGCCGTGCAGGACGCCGTACAAATTCAGCCGGACGAACTGGTCCCAATCGGCGACCGGCATCGCCCGGAAGGGCCGAGGGACGAACCCGTCGGCAGGGATCCCGGCGTTGTTCACGAGCACGTCGACCGGCCCGACGGCAGCCTCGATGTCGGCGACCATCGCCTCCACCGCGGTGAGGTCGGTCACATCGGCCCCGCACGCGTGCGCGCGACCACCCTCGGCGTTGATCCGCGCCGCAACCGCTGCGGCTCGTTCAGCGCGGAGATCGTTGACCGCCACCGCGGCGCCGGCAGCGGCGAGCGTGGCCGCGATGCCGGCCCCGACACCCTGTCCCGCGCCGATGACGAGCGCGACTCGGCCCCGAAATCGAGTGTCTCCTTCGCGCACGCCCGTCATCCTGTCCGATGGGACGCGAAGCCCGCCACCACCTCGGCCAAGGTCTCAGCCGTCACGTCGTAGGGCATCGAGAGGCCCACCCGGTCGACGGTGTCGCCGTAGCGAGCGGCGATGAGCGCTCCGATCTCGTCGGGCCGGCCGCACACCGCGAGGGTGTCGAGGACCTCGTCGTCGATGCGGCCGGGGAGCTCACCCCACCGGCCTTCCTTCGTGAGCCGGTTGAGCTCAGCTTGCAGGTCCCCCCAACCGTGGAGGTCCAAGGTGACCCGGTACGCCGGGGTCGACCCGTAGAAGGCCAGCAGCCGCCGGACACCATCGGTCGCGGCTTGGACCTCTTGGTCGGTGTGGCCGGTGCAGACGATCGGCACCGCCGCGACCGTGAACGCCTTTCGTTCGCGGCCGGACGCGGCGAGACCGGCGTTGACCGCCGACGCCAACCGGTCGCGGACGAACCGCCCCGAGTGGAACGGGTGCACGAGTAGCCCGTCGCCCACCTCGGCCGCGGTCTGTGTCATCCGGGGTCCGAGACCTGCGACCCAGACCGGTGGCGGCCCGAACGGGTTCGGTCCCGGGTCGAAGAACGGCGTCATCAGGGTGTGCGTGAACTGCTCCCCTCGGAACTCGAGGGGGACTCGCTCGTTCCACGACCGGTGGATCGCCTTGACTGCCAGGACCAGCTCCCGCATCCGCTCCACCGGGCGATGCCACGGCATCGAGAACCGGTTCTGGATGTGGGGCCGGATCTGGGAGCCGACCCCGAGCACGAACCGACCCCCGGAGCTCAGCTGGAGGTCATTGGCGGTCTGGGCGAGATCCATCGGGCTGCGAGCGAACGCCACCGCGATGTTGGTGAACAGCGTCGCCCGCGTGGTGTGCTCGGCGGCGAGCACGAGCGGCAAGAACGGCTCGTGAGGTCCTTCGGCGGTGTAGAGACCGTCGAAGCCGAGACTCTCCAACTCGCGGGCGACCTGCGCGACGCGCCCATGATCGGCGCGTAGGTAGTGGTCAAGCTTCATCGCGGCGACGCACGGTAGCCTCCCCCGCTCATGGCCACCCGAGACGTCGCGGCGGTCGTTGGCGTCGCCGAGACCGACTACATGCGCGGCTCGGACCGGCTTCCCTTCGAGCTCATGCTTGACGCGTCGATCGCGGCGCTCGACGACGCCGGCCTGACCCGCGGCGACCTCGACGGGATCATCCCCCCCGCCGGGTTCACCACCGTCGAGGAGCTCGCAGCCAACCTTGGTATCGAGAACCTTCGGTTCGCGACGACGGTGATGATGGGCGGCGCCAGCCCGACCGCGGCCTTGCAGCACGCGGCCACCGCGGTGACGACCGGCATCGCGTCGACCGTGCTCGTCACCGTCGGCTGGAACGGCTACTCGATCTTTCGCCCGAAACCCGACGCCCGCCGGCCTCGCCACACGTTCCTGGCCACGTCGGTGGTCGACACCGCGGTCGACTACTACCGGCCGTACGGCGCGATGGCGGCGGTGCAGATGTACGCCTGGCTCGCCATGCGCTACCAGCAGCAGTACCACGTGCCCGACGACGCCACCGCCGCGATCGCGCTCGCCTGTCGCCGCCATGCGCAACACAACGCCAAGGCCCTCATGCGCGGCCGTGAGCTGACCCTCGAGCAGTACCGGGCGTCGCGGTTCATCTCCGAGCCGTTCCGTCTCTTCGACTGCTGTCTGGAGACCGACGCCGCCGCGGCCTACATCGTCACGACCGAGGAACGCGCCCGCGACCTCGCGCACCCGCCGGTCGTGATCCTCGGCGCCGCCGAGGGTCACCCGTACCCGGCGGACGACATCCCGAGCCGCGCTGACCCCTTCCGGATCGGCTTGTCGTACGCGGCGCCGGAGGCGTTCGCGCAGGCCGGCATCCGTCCCGACGAGCTCGACTTCCTCGAGGTCTACGACTGCTTCACGCACATCGTGCTGCTCGAGCTGGAGGCCCTCGGGATGTGCGGGCCGGGCGAGGCGGCCGACTTCGTCGCCGGCGGGACGATTGAGCTCGGCGGCCGGTACCCGTTGAACACCCACGGCGGACTGCTGTCCCAAGGCCACGTCTGGGGTCTGAACCACATCGTCGAAGCGACCCGTCAGCTGCGAGGCGAAGCCGGCGCGGCCCAGGTCCCCGACGCCGAAGTCGGTGTCGTCACCGGCTGGGGCGACTTCGGCGACGGGAGCCTCGCGATCCTCGGACGGGCCCGGTGACCGAGCCGTCCGCCGCGCCGAAGCCCCGCCCGGTGCTTGAGGGCCTCACCGCGGCGTACTACGAGCACTGCGCCGGTGGTGAGCTGCGGTTCCAGCGCTGCGACGACTGTGGCGCGTGGCGTCACCCACCCCGGGTGCTGTGCGCGACCTGCGGGTCATCGCGATGGAGCTGGCAGCGCTCAACCGGTCGGGGGCGCATCTTCACCTGGACCGTCGTGCATCAGGCCATGAATCCGGCGTACGCCTCCGAGGTGCCGTACGCGGTGATCGTCGTGGAGATGGACGAAGGGGTGCGCGTCGTCGCGAACCTACGCGGCGCCGGGCCTGAGGTGCTGTGCCTCGACCTCCCGGTCGAGGTCACCTTCGAGGCGGTCGACGGCACCCTCACGCTCCCGATGTTCCAACCGCTCAATCAGCCGGGTTGAGGTCACCACAGCTCATCGGTGTAGGTGTCGGTACCCGGGACGGTGGCGAGGAACGGCGACGCGAACAGGACTCGACCGGTACCGCTCGCCGCCAGATCGTCTCCGAGCGAGGCGTACCGGTCGTCCCACACCTCCAGCGGGTCCTCAGCTGAGAAGTACAGGTGCAAGAAGCGGTTCCCGGTCGGCTGGTCGGGCACGTCGGCGGGCCGGTCACCTCGCAGCGGGAGGGGAGTCCCGACGAGCATGACGTCCGACGGGCAGCCACGCTCCCGCGACCACTCGGTGACCGCCTCGACACCGCCGTCGCCCGCCTCCCCAATCACCGCGACGATGCCCGGATAGGCCCGGTCGAGGGCCAGCTCCACCGGCATGGTGCTGCCGGGGGCGTTCAGCTCCGCGGCGTAGTCGTAGAGCGCGGTGTGGATGTGGTCCCGGTCGAGGAACATGCGCTCGTTCGCGTGGAGCCAGTTCACCTGCTCGACGCCCCACTCGTTCCACTCGTCGTGATGCCCGTCGAGCACCCAGTAGACAGCGAGATACGACCCGACCGTGGGATCGGGTGTGATCGGCGAATCGGCGGGATACCGCTTCGCCTTGCACGCCCGCGTCGCGACATATCGGGCACCGGCGAACTGCCACTTGCCGACCATGCACCCGGCGTAGAAGTGGTCACGCTCGTACCAGCGGTTGTATGCCACCTCGTGGCCCCGATGGGGCTCGACCATGGTGAACAGCAACGATCCGACCCGGATCTGGCGGTCCTCGCGTGGCACGTCAGGCCGCTGGTAGCGACGTTCAGAGGCGTTCATCGTGTGGCTCCTTGTTCCGCCAGGGCCGCCAGGGCCCGCTTGTCGACCTTGAGCATGGACGTCGTGGGGAGATCGTCGACGACGATCACCCGGTCCGGGGCCTTGTAGTCGGCCAGGCGCTCCCGACACCAGGCCCGAAGCTCCTCGCGAGACACCGAGGTTGGGTCGGCGTCGGGGATGGCCACGACGAACGCCACACCGACTTCACCGAGGACCGGGTCCGGGGCGCCGATCACCGCCGCTCGGGCCACGCCGGGATGCTCGACGAGCACCGACTCCACCTCGGTCGGGTACACGTTGTAGCCCCCACGGATGTACATGTCCTTGAGCCGCCCAACGAGGCGAAGGTTGCCGTCCTCACCGACCACGCCGAGATCACCGGTGTGCAGCCAGCCGTCGGCGTCGACGACCTGGTCGGTCAACTCCGGATCCCGCCAGTAGCCCCGCATCATCGCCGATGACCGGCACAGCACCTCGCCGACCTCGCCGCGGCCACGGACCGCGCCGTCCCCGGGCGCGCTGATCCGCAGCTCGACCTCCGGCGTCGGTCGTCCAACCGTGGTCGCGATCACGTCCGGAGAATCGGTGGCGAGCGTCGACGTCGTGACCCCGGCCTCGGTGCTCGTGTATCGGGTGATGACCGGGCAGCCCAACGTGTCGCGCATCCGGCGTACCAGCTCGGGCGGGATCGCGGCGCCACCGATCGCTGCGACCCGCAGGTTCGAGAAGTCGGTTCCGGTCACGTCCGGATGGCCCAACACCAGCGTCCACTGGGTGGGTACACCAGTCGCCATCGTGATTCCCTCGTCGCGCACCAGCCGCAGCGTCTCGGCCGCCGACCACGGCTCGCCGACGAGCACGATGGTGGTGGCGTTGGCGAGCTCGTCCCACATGCGGGTCATGTAGCCAACATGCGGGAACGGGAGGACCACGAGTCGGCGGTCTCCCGGCGCGGTGAGCTCACCGACGTTGCGTGAGATCGCGGCCTGAGTCTCGTGGTCGTACACCGCCCCTTTCGGGACACCGGTCGTGCCACTCGTCCACACGATGCACGTCGGATCGGTCGGATCCAGGCGGGGAAACCGAGCGGGCGGATCGCTGGCGAACGCGTCCTTGAGGTCGTCGAGGCTGATCACCTGGCCCGACGGCGCCCCCGGAGGGACGGCGACACCGTCGCCGAGCACGGTCACGCGCGGCTCGGTGCGGGCGAAGATGCTGCGTTGCTCGGCGGGACCAAGCCGAGGGTTGATCGCAGATGTGATCGCTCCCGCCCGGAGCGCGCCGAGGTAGCAGCCCGCGAACTTGATCGAGGAGCCCAGCAGGAGGTCCACGACGTCACCCGGACCGACCCCGAGGTCGAGCAGCGTCGCGGCGAAGCCGTCGGCGGCCCGGTCGAGCCAGGCGTACGTCACCCGCTTCTCGCCGTGGACATACGCTTCGCGGTCAGGGTGCGCTTCGACCGCTTCGCGCAGTAAGTCACCTACCAACGGCGTCGGTGTCACGGCGTCGGACTGTATTCGCTGCAAGCGAGGGCGACCCGCCGACGCGCGCCATAGGGTGACCGCATCCGCGCCTCTTTGGAGGTGCGGGGTTACCGTCGCAGTGACGCAGACAGGAGGACAACGAGCGCATGGCCTCCGTCACCCACCTCGACAAGGTCCGGGCCGACATCCGCACCGCGTGGCCGTCCGGGATCACGTGTCCTCCGCAGGTCGTCCGGTGGCGGGCCGGATCCGAGCGGGCCGGATGGGGGACCCTGGTTCAGTTGGCTCGGGTCCGAGGGGAACACCGGGGCGACCCGATCGTCGAGAGCCTCACCCGAGCCGTCTCGGTCGAGCTCGTCGCCCAGAGTGACGTAGCTGAGACCATCGAGATGGCCAAGTACCTCATCGCGGGGACGCTTGGTCTCCTCGGGGGAACGGGCCGACCCGAGCTCACCGCCGTCGATGCGTATCTCTCCGGCGCGGCCTGACCACGACCCGAGGGTCCCGAGGACGCCCGGCCCGGGGCCCCCAGCCGGTCACCTGACGCTGCGTTAGGTTTCGGGCGTCGTCGCCGGCACCGAGCACGGGAGAGGTCATGGCGCGCTTCACCGATCGAGTGGCGGTGGTCACCGGAGGGGGTTCCGGACTGGGGCGGGCGACCGCCCAGCGTCTCGCCGCCGAGGAGGCGGTGGTCGCCGTCCTCGACATCGACGAGACCGCGGCGAAGGACACCGCGGCTCAGATCGCGGCGGAGGGACGAACCGCCCGCTCCTACCGTGCCGATGTGAGCGACTGGGGTTCGGTGGAGACCGTGGTCGCGAAGGTCGCCAACGACTTCGGACGCCCCCAGATCCTCGTGAACTGCGCCGGTGTCGGCAAGTTCGTTCGGAGCGAAGAGGAGACGGCCGAGAACTGGGCCCGCATCATCAGCGTCAACCTCACCGGGACGTTTCTCATGTGTCGCGCGGTCCTCCCGCATCTGCTCGGCGGGGGTGGGGCGATCGTCAACGTCGCGTCCAACGCCGGACTCATGGGCCAGGCCTACTCCGCGGCGTACTGCGCGTCGAAAGGCGGGGTGGTCAACCTGACCCGAGCGCTCGGTGTCGAGTACCGGGCCCGTGGCGTCCGCGTCAACGCGATCGCACCGGGCGGCATGAACACCCCGATGATCAGTACGTTTGGCTTCCCCGAAGGCGCCAAGCCCGAGGACTTCGCCGGGATCACGTCTCCGCTCGGCTACGCCGAACCCGAGGAGATGGCCGGGCTCATCGCCTTTGTCGCCTCCGACGAGGCTCGCTACATGGTCGGTCAGATCGTCTCGATGGACGGTGGAATCACCTGCGGGTGATCCAGCACCTCGGTTCGTCACCGAACCCGTCGTGAGCGACCAGCGCAATCTCTGGGAGCTCGTCGAGGCTCGCGCCGGGGCGACACCCGGGGCGGTCCTCGCGGTCGACGAACAACAACGTCGGCTCACCGCCGAGGACCTGCGAGATCGCGCCGAGGTCACCGCCGCCGGGCTGCAGCGGCTCGGTGTCGAGACCGGAACTCCGGTCTCCTGGATGCTGCCGACCTGGCTCGACGCCGCGGTGCTCGTCAGCGCGTTGGCCCGCATCGGTGCGGTCCAGAACCCGATCCTGCCCATGCTCGGCCCGCGCGAGACCCGGTTCATCACGACCCAGACCCAAGCCCGGATGCTGGTCGTGCCCGGTGTCTGGCGAGGGCGGGTCTACGCCGACGAGGCGCACGAGCTCGCGGTTGACCGCCCCGAGCTCCAGGTCGTCGTCGTCGACACCGACCATCCCCTCCCAGCCGGCGACCCGGGGATGCTGCCCCCACCGCCTCCGCCGACGACACCCGACGAGGCGCCGGTCCGCTGGGTCTTCTACACGTCGGGGACCACTGCGGATC
>DAIPLE010000171.1:0-5149 GCA_036769425.1 Actinomycetota bacterium | reverse complement strand
CAAGGAGCCTGACGGTGGATCGCGTCCGGATGGGAATCGTCGGTGTCGGCAACATTGCGCCGCTCAACGTGGCTGGGTACCTCGACCATGACCGATGTGACGTGGTCGCGCTGTGTGATCCGCGCGAGGACAAGGTCCGCCAAATGGCCACCGAGTGGGGCGTCGAGCGTGTGTATACCTCCCTCGACGATCTGCTGGCCGACGACGGGGTCGACGCGGTCGAGATCCTCACACCGACGCATCTCCACAAGGAGCATGTGCTCGCCGCGGTGCGCGCCGGAAAGCACGTGTCGTGTCAGAAGCCGATCGCGAACAGCGTGGCCGACGGCATCGAGATGACCGAAGCCGCCCGCGAAGCCGGCGTCGTGTTCCGCGTCAGCGAGTGCTTCTTCCACTACCCCCCGTTGGTGAAGGCCAAGGAGCTGATCGCGTCCGGTGCCATCGGCGCGCCGACGATGCTGCGGGTCAAGACCGTCGTTGGTTCGACGGACACCGAGTTCCAACGGCATCTGGAACCCCAGGGCTACGTGTGGCGGTTCAACGCCCAAAGCCCCGGCGGTCACCTTTTCGACGACATCGTGCACAAGTACGCCACTGCCCTGTGGCTCTTCGATCAGGACATCACGAGTGTCCAAGCCGTCGTGCGTCAGGCGCCGATCTTCTTCGAGGCGCCCACCGCGGCGATCTGGGAGTACGAGCGCGAGACGCTGCTCGGCATGATGGAAGTCACGTACGCACCGCGCATGTCGTTGCGCAGCAGCTACTACGGGGCCGACGAGTTCTTCGAGATCCAAGGGACCGACGGGTTCATCTGGGTGACTCGCGCCACCGGCGAGATGCTCGACCTCCCGCCGGTCCTGGTGCATCATCCGGACGGCACCCGCACCGAGTACTCCAATCTCGACGCCAGCTGGCGCTCCGGCTTTCTGCACTCCTCGCACCATTTCGTCGACGCGCTCCTGGCGGGCCGAACCGACCCCGAGATGAGCGGCGATCTCGCGGTCAAGACGCTGCAGCTGTGCTTCGCGGTGTACCAGGCGAGCAACGAGCGTCGCCCGGTGGACCCCGCGACGATCACCGCATCGGTGTCGCCGCCGTGGTGGCCACCCGATCTCTCGATCACCCCGCGGTTCTTGGAGAGCTACGGGCATGAACCACCGCGCCGTCCCGCCGACCTCGGCCCGCTCGAGGCGCCGTGACAAGCCTTCCCCAAACCACCGGTTTGTGATTTAGTGGGTCATGGCCCTCGGGTCGGGGACGCTCGCCGCTGCGAGCACCCCCGGCTGGTTCCTCCGCCCGGCCGTGCGCTCGATGGACTCCCTCCTCGGTCTCCCGCCCCTGGTTCCCCTCTCCCCGGGCCGGTCGCGGCCCCACGTGGACCCGTTCAAGACCTCCCCAGGATCGGTCGATGAACACGACCGGTCCTCGGGTCGGTTCCGACCGCCGGGGGCCGTCGGTCGGCTGGGAGCGATGCGGTGATGCCTGAGCACAACTGGTCCCGTCTCGGGGCGGCGGTGTTGGGGCTGGTCGTGCTGGTCCTCGCCGTGGCCGCAGCCGCGGCGAAGGGAGCGCCCGCGGGCAAGCTGCCCCGCGAGGCACCGGCCGGCGACGCCTTTTATCGCCCCCGGGGCCTGCGTTCGGGGCGTCCCGGAGACGTGATCTGGACGGCGCCGATCATCGCCCCGGCCGGTTCACGAGGCTGGAAGATCCTGTATCACTCCCAAGCCCTCGACGGGCACGACATCGCCGTGTCCGGCGTCGTGATTGTTCCGACGTCGAAGATCCCGTCCGGCGGCCGGCCCGTCATCAGTTGGGCGCACGGCACGCACGGGCTCGCGGACGCGTGCGCGCCGTCGAAGGCGTTGGACATCGCGTACCGGATCCCGGGCATCAAGGATTTCATCAAGCAGGGCGACATCGTCGTCGCGACCGACTACGAGGGACTCGGGACGCCCGGCGAGCATCCGTATCTCGTCGGAGAGAGCGAAGCGCGTGGTGTGCTCGACATCGTTCGAGCGGTCCGCCAAATGCCCGACAGTGGGGCGAGCGCGACCACGCTCGTCTATGGGCACTCCCAGGGTGGCCAGGCGGCCCTCTTTGCCGGACAGATCGCCTCGAGCTACGCGCCCGAGCTGCACCTGCTCGGTGTCACCGCGGTCGCACCGGTCGCTGACGTGACGGCGATGGTCCCGATGGCCACAACGGTCCCGGTCCTCCTCGGATACGACGTCATGACCGCGGTGGGGTTCCGGGCTGCGTACCCCAATGTGGACCTGAGCACCGTCCTTGGCCCGCAGGCCCTCGCCAACCTCAACGTCGTCGATCAACGCTGCAGTGACGATGTCGTCGACTACTTCGCCCAGTACCCGCCGAGCCAGGTCGTCGCGCACAACCCGCTCGACGTCCCGGCCCTCGCGCAGCTCCTCCAGCAGTCCACCGCGGGTGGCGTGCACACCGCCGTGCCCCAGTTCATCGTGCAGGGCGACCTCGACGCCCTCGTACCGAAGACGGTCACCGACCGCTACGTCCACCGGGCATGCGGCCAAGGCGACCAGCTCCTCTATCGCGTCTACCCCGGACAAGATCACATCACCGCCCGTGACGTGTCCGTCCATGACGTCGAGGCGTGGCTCACCGCCCGACTGGCCGGCCAGCCCGCCCCGTCGTCTTGCTAGCGGGCGGGCGGACCACCACGGTTCCTCAGGAGCCGGTGGGGACCGGGGTCCGCGACGGCGTGGTCACCGACGCTCGGCGCACCATGAGCACGACGTCGTCGGGTCCAACGGAGTGGCGGGCCACGGTCTCGAACCCGAAGCGCCGCTCGTAGAGGCGAACGAGGGAGCGGGCGCGGCGGTCGTCGCGGCCGCCTTGCACCGTCAAGGCCAGGGTGACGCGGGTCCCGATCGTGTCGAGGATCTCGACGGCGAACGCGACGCCGGCGCCGGGTTCGCGTGCGGCGAACTCGCCCACCAGAATCGCGTCCGGGGCTTCCCTGCGCAGCGTGGTGGTCAACCACACGAGGCGGCGGAGCCGGCCTCGATGCAGCGCCGCGGCGGCGACGAGACCGGTGGTGGCGACGAGAACCGGTTTGGAGAGGCGCGGCGCGGCCCAGGTGCTGAGCACGCTGATCGCGGCGATGGCGCCGAGCCGGGTCCCGCCGACGCCGATGACGGCGGTGCGGTCCCGATTGATGATGGCCCGATTCAGGAAGGTCAACCGGAACCAGTTGACGGCCGGTCGCAGCGTGTCGCCCCAGGCGGGGTTGTCTCGCCCCCGAAACCGGTCCGACACGATCGCCGCGGCCGGCCAGGCGGTGCGCAGACTGACGAGCTCGGCGACCCCGCCCGTCGCTTCGACGAGCTCATCGACGCGGCCCACGGTGGGAGTCTCGCACGTCGGGTGTTCGATCCCGTTCCAATGCGCGGCGGCACCGCGGCCGGTCGTTGAGGCGCGATCAGGTTGTCGCGCCGCCGGGTGGGAGTGGTCAGGACTCGGGGGCGAGGTCGCCGAGACCGGCGGACCCGACGCCGACGACCGGGGGCGGGACCTTGAAGTGTGCGATGGCCGCGACGGCTTCGACGCCGGCGCCGTACCGTTCCCCGCGGCGTTCGAGCACTCGCAGCAGGGCCCCGACACAGTCGGCGTCGAACTGCCGTCCGGCGTGGCGTTGGAGCTCCGCGACTGCGTCTTCTTGGGCCATCGCCCGGCGATAGGCGCGGCTCGAGGTCATGGCGTCGAACGCGTCCGCGACGTGGATGATGCGGCTCTCGAGTGGCGCGTCGAGCCCTTCGCCGTCGATCGCTGCCGCGCACGGTGCGAGCGCCTCGATCTGGCGGACGAGTTGGACGCTGATCGGCTCGTGTCGGCGGACCTGCTCGTACTCGGATGGGGTGAGGCGGCCCGGCTTGTTGAGCAGACGATTCGGGACCGTGAGCTTGCCGATGTCGTGCATCAGCGCCGCGTCGTGGAGGCGGCGGAGCCGGCCTGGCGAGAAGCCCAGCTCCGCGGCGATGTAGGTGGAGAACTGGGCGACTCGTGCGACGTGCCCGCCGGTATACGGGTCCTTCGCTTCGAGGGCGTGCACCAGCACCGCGAGGGTTGCCTCGTGCTGCTCGTTCACGGCGAGGTACGAGGCGAAGGCCTGGCGCGCGGCGAGGATCGGGGTGATGAACAGCACGACGATCAGCACCCCGTGGACCTCGTAGAGCTGGCCGAGGAACACGCCGAGCACCGCGAAGATGACGATCTCGAAGTCGGCGAAGCCCCACAGCTCGGTGAACTGCGAGCGCAGCGATCCGCCGTCGCGGAGGCGGATGGCGACCGCGAGGAGCACGATGTCGACCAGCCAGTAGGCCACCGCGGCGAGGACCGCGCCGAGGAGGACCAGGAGGACGCCGGCGTGGGTTCCGCCGGTCAGCGCCAGCGCCGCGGCGAGCGTGGAGAGCCCGAGGGTGCCGATGTTGAACGCCAGCCGGCGCCAATCCCGCCGGCGGAGGTGGTCCCAATAGATGCCGCCGGCCATCCCGACCAGCAGGGGTCCGAGTAGCGGCGCGCTGTCGCGGAACACGAAGACCGCGGCGAGCGAGATCATCACCGACGCCGAGACCGACGAGCCGTTCGGGAGTCGGACGATGACGTGCTCGGCGAACGTGCACAGCGCCGCGAGGAGCAGCAGCGACCCGAGCGCGGGATGCTCACCGTTGAGCGCGAGGGGCACCGCGACACCGACCGCGACCACGAACGGTGCGGTCAGCCACGCGCTCAGCGCGCGGGAGAACGTCGGTTCGGTCTCGCTGCTCATGGTCTGGTGTAGGCGCTCCGAGCCGTGGGGGCAAGATCCCGGGAAGTCAGGTGTGGGTCGGGATTATTTGAAGGTCCGGCCGGCTCCACCGGCGAGCACCACCGCAGCGATACTCGATCCGATCAGAGCGACGCGGGCAATTGCACGCTTGCTCACGTCACACCCCCTCCTTCCGAAGGAGCTGATGCTGACCTGCGCTAGGTGGTCGCACCGCTGAACGCTCCGCTGTGAAGTGGGGGCTTGTTAGCCCTCTGTTCTCTCGACCCGGGACCCTGCCCTCGCGGCCCGGCGGACGCTCCTTTCGTTACAACAGCAACAACAAGAGCCCCAATTGTCACGCAACTGACG
>DAIPLE010000170.1:0-5169 GCA_036769425.1 Actinomycetota bacterium | reverse complement strand
TTCGCCCGGCTGACCGGCGCGCCCGCGAACCGGGAGGCGATCGCCGCCTTTCTCGAGAAGCGCGAGCCGGACTTCGTGAACCTATCGCCCGAGTAAGGTCGCGCTGCGGTGAGCCTGGAGGAGGCGTGATGGCCTGGAAGGTCGTAGTCGATTTCGACGTCTGCGAGAGCAACGCCATTTGCATGGGGGTCGCGCCCGAAGTCTTCGAGGTTCGTGACGACGACTTCCTCTACGTGCTCCAAGAGGAGCCGCCTGACGACCTGCGACCCAAGGTCGAGCAAGCCGTCCGCCAGTGCCCCAAGCAAGCAATCTCAATTGCCGAGGACTAGTCGCCGGTCCCTCCTCAACTGAGTCTGCGCTCGTGAACGGCCAACCGAACATCGTCGACGGGCATGGCCCCGACGCTTCGAGCCCTCCCGGCCCCGAGTTAGCGCGCCTCGCCGAGGCGTTGCGTCGCAGCACCGACCTGGTCGTCCGGCCCGGCGCGCCACCGGTGGTGCTGGCCGAGGCCGCGGCGCTCGTGGAGCGGGCCGCGGACCTCCTCGACGCCGCCACCCGGCCGTGGGCTCCGTCGGTGCCGGCCCGTCCCCTCGCCGAGCTCGAGCCCCACGACTTCTTCCCGTTCAGCCCCATGATCGGCCTGTTCAGCCCGCTCGCGCCGCCGATCCACTGCGAGCGCCACGACGGCGGCGTGCGGGGCCACGGGCTCCTCGGCGCGGCCTACGAGGGACCGCCGGGCTGTGTCCACGGCGGGGTCATCGCCGGCCTCTTCGACGAGCTCCTGGGCGTGGCCAACATCGTCGCCGGGGTCGGCGCCATGACCGGCACGCTCACCGTCGTGTACCGGAGCCCGACGCCGCTCTACACGGAGCTGCGGCTCGCCGCTCGCACCCTCGGCGTCGACGGCCGCAAGGTCCGAACCGTGGGCACCCTCCATGTCGGTGACCGGCTCTGCGCCGAAGCCGAAGGCGTCTTCATCCTCGTGGATCTCGAACGCTTCGCGGCGCACACCCTCGCAAGCGGGGCGGGCGAGACCGGATGAGCGAGCGACGCGTGACCCTGGCGGGGCCGCTGAACTTCCGGGACCTCGGCGGCTATCCGACGGCAGACGGACGGACCGTCCGTTGGGGTCAGATCTACCGGAGCGACTCCCTCCATCACCTCACGGACCTCGACGGAAGACGCCTGCACGACCTCGGGCTCCGGAGCGCGTTGGACTTCCGGGCCCACGACGAGCTGGTCGAAGTGGGCATCGGACGGCTTGGGGAGCTCGACATCCGCCACGTGCACCTGCCGACCACCGATCGGGCCTTGCACGTCATGCCTCGCGCCGACTGGACACCGCCCACCTCAGCCGCGGCGGTGTACCTCACCATGATGGAGCACGGCGCCAAGGCCTATGCGGGCGCGTTGCACGCGCTCGCCGAGGTCGACACGCTCCCCGCGGTGTTCTTTTGCATGGCCGGCAAGGACCGCACCGGGGTGTTCTCGGCGGTGCTGCTCGGGATCCTCGGGGTCAACGATGCCGAGATCGTCGCCGACTACGCCTTGACGGGTGACGTCGTCGCTGCGATCCACGCCCGCACTCGGGCGGCCACGCCGAGCGTCGAAGAGATCTGGGCTCGGCTCCCGCCCGACATCCTCGACGCCCATGCTGCCACGATGGAGGGTCTCGTGCGCCTCGTCCGCGATCGGTGGGGTTCCTTCGAGGGCTACGTCGACGCGATCGGTGTCGACGCCCCGGTGCCGGAACGGCTGCGCGCCGCGCTCTTGTCCGACGCCCCGCCCGGTACTGGCTCAATTTGAACTGAGCCAGTACCGCACCGATGCCGGGCGCGCTCCCGCGTCCCGGCGGGTGCCCACCCGGGACGCGGGAAAGCGTGGAGCGGTGCGTCGTCTCGTGGCCGGCGCTGACGGCCCGGCTGCGTGCCGTGGGCGTCAAACTGCGGGACGTGCACACCGTGATCGTCACCCACTCGCACCCGAGCACTTCGGCGGAGCCGGTCGCATCGAGCGTGAAGCGGGCGCGGAGCTCATCACCCACCGCGCGTTCATGACCTGGTCGTTCGACGAGACCAGTCCGCGTCGCCACCTCCCCGAGCGAGTTCGCGGCTGAGGAAGCGGAGCGGGTCGCCGCGGCGCGCGCCACGGAACGCTGGCGCGAAGACAGCCGGCTGCTCTACCGGGCGGCGTCGACGCGGTTCGACCCGCGCACTACCGTGCGGGCGTGGCTTCCATCGACCCCACGACGACGTGGCGGGCCGTCGAGGCGCGCCTCACTCGCGAGACGGACCCGAGACGGCGTCAACTCCTCGAGAATCTCCTCACCCATATGCGGGCCGAGGCCGCTGGCGACCTCGACGGGCTCCTCGCCACCCTGGCCCCGGATCCCCAATATCACCAATGGGGCGCGGTGCCCGGCGACGCCGGTCCGAAAGGATGGGACGCGGTGCAGGCCTTCTACCGCGACTTCATCGCGTCCGGCGCGACGAACCTCGAGTACGACGTGGAGCGCCTCGTCGTCGACGAGGACTGCATCGCGACTGACGGGGTGATGCGTATCGTCTACCCGGGCCGGGTCCTCGCCGCCAGGGGCCAGACCGTCGAGAGCCCGGACGCTTACTACCTGTACGAGACCCGGATGGGCGTCTTCTATCCCTACGACGCCGCCGGGCGCATGGTCGGCGAAGACACCTACGTCGCGACCGACGGCTTCGCGCGCCTGCGCGTGCTCGCCGCCGACGAGCTCCCACCCGCGTTGGCGCCCACGGCGTAGCGCGGGCGGCGGGCACTGACGGCTGGGGTGAGGACGGCCCTGACCGGTGGCCGAGGATGCGGGGTAGCGTCGAGGCATGACGCGCTTCGGTTTGCAGCTCCCGAACTTCACGCTCGGTGTCCCCGACGATCAGCTTTTCGACCGGGTGGTCGAGTTGGCGGTCACGGGCGAGGAGAGCGGGTTCAGCTCACTGTGGGTGATGGATCATCTGTACCAGTTGCCGGCCCTCGGGGGTGCCGACCAGCCGATGCTCGAGGGCTACACCCTCCTCGGGGGGCTCGCGGCGCGCACCAGCCGCGCCGAGCTCGGGACGCTCGTCACCGGTGTGACCTACCGCAACCCGGCGTTGGTAGCGAAGATCATCACGACGCTCGACGTGATCTCGCGGGGCCGCGCCGTCCTCGGGATCGGCGCCGCCTGGCACGACATCGAGCATGTCGGCCTCGGATTCGAGTTCCCGCCGGCCAAGGAGCGGCTGGACCGCCTCGAAGAAGCGGTCCAGATCTGTCGGGCCATGTTCACCGAGGAGGCGCCGAGCTTCGAGGGCCGCTACTACCGGATCGAGGAGGCACGGAACCTGCCCCGCCCTCTCCGGCCTGGTGGACCACCGATCCTCATCGGCGGCGGAGGAGAGCGGCGGACGTTGCGTCTCGTCGCCCAATACGCGGATCGGTGCAACGTGTCCGGCGACCTCGACACGGTCCGCCACAAGCTCGACGTGCTCCGCCAGCACTGCGCTGACGTCGGCCGGGACCCCGCCGACATCATGACCACCCGTCTCGGGTCGCTCTTCTTCGCCGACTCGGCGGCGCAGGCCGACGAGACCCGTTCGATGCTGACCGGGCTCGCCGGGGCCGAGTTCGTCGACGGGTGCACGATCGGCACCGAGGATCAGATCGTGGACCAGGTGGCCGCGATCCTGGGCGCCGGCATCCAAGAGCCGATCTTCAACCTTCCGTTCGCCGACCCTGAGGTCGTCGGCCGGGTCGGCAAGCTGTTGACGTCCCAATTCGCCTAGACGGTCAGATGGCGCGTTCCCGGTTCGCCCAGTACGGGTCGCGCAGCTTTCGCTTGTAGAGCTTCCCGTTCGGGTCGCGGGGCATCTCGTCGGTGAAGTCGATCGTGCGCGGCGTCTTGAACTTCGCCAGCTTGTCGGTCGACCAGGCCAGGATGTCCGCCGCGAGCTCCGGTCCGCCCACCGCGCCGTCGACCGGCTCGACCACAGCCTTGATCTCCTCACCCCAGTCGTCGTGGGGGATGCCGAACACCGCCACGTCGGCGACCTGGGGGTGCATGATCAGGACGCTCTCGATCTCCGCCGGGTAGATGTTCGCCCCGCCGGAGATGATCATGTCGGACTTGCGGTCGCGGAGAAACAGCCAGCCGTCGGGGTCGAGGTACCCGACGTCACCGACGGTGAAGAACTTCCCGTGCCGGCTCTGTTCGGTCTTGTCCTTGTCTTTGAAGTACTCGAAGTTGCCGGTCTGCATGTGCATGTAGACGGTGCCGACCTCGCCTACTGGGAGCTCGTTGCCATCGTCGTCGAGGATCGCGATCTCAGAGATCGGCCAGGCGCGTCCGACGGTGCTGGGGTGCTCGAGCCACTCGTCGGCGAAGACGAGGGTGCCGCCCCCCTCGCTCGCGGCGTAGTACTCGTCGATCACCGGCCCCCACCACTCGATCATCTTGTGCTTCACGTCGGGAGGGCAGGGTGCCGCGGCGTGCACCATGTGGCGGAGGGAGGACACGTCGTACTTGGCCTTCACGTCATCGGGAAGGGCGAGGAGCCGCACGAACTGGGTGGGGACCATGTGGGTGTTCGTCACCCGGTATTGGTCGATGAGCCGGAGCATTGCTTCCGGCGTCCACTTGTCCATGACCACGACGGTGTGGCCGATATGGATCGCGGCGCCGGCGAACACCAAGACCGCGGTGTGGTACAGCGGCGAGCCACAGATGTGGACGTTGTCGTCGAAGGGCTGCAGGCGAAACAGGAAGAGCATCCCGCCGAAGCCGCCGCCCATGGCCTCGGGCGTGACGCCGGGCAGGGGTCGCCGGACCCCTTTCGGCCGTCCAGTGGTGCCGGACGTGTAGTTCATGACCGCGCCGGTCGTTCGGTCCTCGGGGGCGCTGGTCGGCTCGCCGTCGGTGAGCTCCTCGTACGATCGGAACCCGGGGATGGTGCCCCCGACCGCGAAGCGGCCGGCGGCCGGGAAGTCGATCTCGTCCGCCGCAGCTCGCGCCGAGTCGGCGAAGTTGGCGTGAGCGACGAAGGCTTTCGCCTCGCAGTCCTGCACGATGTACGCGATCTCGGGCCCGACGAGATGCCAGTTGATCGGCACCAGGTAGAACCCGGCTTGGAGCACGGCGAGGTACAGCTCGAAGACCTCGCG
>DAIPLE010000169.1:0-5175 GCA_036769425.1 Actinomycetota bacterium | reverse complement strand
GGTACGGCGCCGTCGGTCCAGACGGATTGCTCGACCCGGTCGGTGATCCGCCAGCCGTTGGGGGTGCGGACGAGCTGGTCGTGGTACTCGCCGCCGACGAAGAAGATGCTGGTGGTGCCGTCTCGTTGTGCCATGACCATCGGGTTGTAGAACTCGGCTCGGCTGGTGGCCCGGTCGCCGTCGATGGTGATCTGCTTGTTGGTGACGAGGTGCTGGTAGGCGGGGAAGTTCGGGAGCACCTTGGCGAGCCAGGCCTTCACCTTGGGGTAGGCGCCGGCTTCGCCGCCGGAGCTGGTGTAGTCGATGTGCGCGTCGGGGGTGAAGACCTGGTCGAGCTCGTCGAACTGCTTGCTGTCGAGCGCCCACGCGTATCGGGTGAGCACGTCTTCGATGTCGAGGCGGTCGGCGAGCGTTTGTAGGTCGGGCATCGGTCCCCCTTGGTGAGTGCAGCTCGGAGAGTCTGCCCGCGACCGCCGGTAGCCTCGCCTCGATGGAGCATCTCGGGTTGGTCGGCCTCTCTGAATCCGGGCACGCTGGGGTGTTCGCCGCGTTGACCGGCCACGACGCCGCGAACGCCGCGGAGCGGGTCCTCGGGGTGGTCCCGATCCCCGATGAGCGCCTCGACCGGCTGGCGGCGATGTCGAAGTCCAAGAACGTGGTGCGAGCCTCGTTCCAGGTGGCGATGCTCCCGGCGTTGTCGACCGAGGCGGGCAAGGGGATGGGGAGTCGGCTCCTCGGCTCGTTGCGGGACTGCGACGCCCTGCTGCTGGTGGTGCGGGCCGGTGACGGGCACGACCCGGCCCGGGAGCTCACCTCCCTGGAGGAGGAGCTGATCCTCGCCGACCTGGGCTCGGTCGAGGCTCGCCTGTACAAGCAACGCCGAGCGGCGAAGGGCGACAAGTCCCTGGCGGGGGAGATCGTGGCGCTCGAACGAGCCGAGGCGGTGCTCGGCGAGGGGATCCCGGTCTACCGGTCCGATCTGGGCGCAGAGGACCGGGCGGGCCTGGACGCGGTGTTCCTCTTGACGAACAAGCCTGCGCTCGTGGTGGTGAACATCGACGTCGAGCAGCTCGACGACGCCGACGGTCTGGTCGCACCGTTCGGTGATGCTGCGCTCGCGGTGTGCGTCGAGCTCGAAGGTGACCCCGAAGTCGTCTCGGCCGAAGGCGAGGAGCGGGCGCAGCTGCTCGCCGACCTGGGCGTCGCCGAGAGCGTGGTGCCGAGGCTGGCCCGCTCGGCGTTGCATCTGCTCGGGCGGTGCACGTTCCTGACCACCGGGGACAAGGAGTCGAGGGCGTGGACGTTCCGGGCCGGGTCGACCGCACCGGAATGTGCCGGGGTCATCCACTCGGATCTGCAGCGCGGGTTCATCCGGGCCGAGATCATCGGCTGGGAGGAGCTGCTCGAGATCGGCTCGTGGGCCAAAGCCAAGGAGCTCGGGAAGCTACGGGTCGAGGGCAAGGACTACGTCGTGCAAGACGGAGATGTGCTCGAGATCCGTTTCAACGTCTGACCGGTGGCGAGGACCTCGATGAGCGAAGGGCGCCTGGTGCTCATCGGCACCCCGATCGGGAACCTCGGAGATCTCGCGCCGCGAGCCGTCGAGGCGTTGCGCGACGCTGACCTCATCGCGGCGGAAGACACCCGCCGCACCCGTGGGCTGCTCACCCATGCCGGTGTCCCCGCCGGACGCCGCCTCGTCGCGGTCCACGAGCACAACGAGCGGTCCCGAGCCGCCGAGCTGGTGGAGAAGATCCGCCACGGCGCCACGGTGGCGGTCGTCACCGACGCCGGGATGCCGGGGGTGTCAGACCCGGGCGAGCGCCTGGTCCGCGTCTGCGTCGACGCCGGCGTCGCCGTCGAGGTGGTGCCCGGGCCGAGCGCAGCGCTCGCCGGCCTCGCGGTCTCGGGTCTTCCGACCCAGCGGTTCGTGTTCGAAGGGTTCCTGCCCCGCCGGGGTTCGGCGCGCCGGGACCGGCTCGGAGAGCTGGCCCGCGAGCCGCGCACGATCGTCAGCTTCGAATCTCCGCATCATCTGGCCGAGACCCTCGCCGACCTCGCCGCTGCTTGCGGCGCCGACCGGCCGGTGGTGCTCGCCCGCGAGCTCACCAAGCTGCACGAGGAGGTGTTCCGCGGGACCCTCGCCGAGGCGATCACCCACGTCGAGACGCGAGACCCGAGAGGCGAGTACGTGATCGTGCTCGCCGGCTCTCCACCCCGCGGGGAGGCAACCGAGACCGACGTCGCCGCCGAGGTCGACACCGCGCTCGGCGCGGGACTGTCGGCGAAAGACGCCGCGGCGCAGGTCGCGGCCCGGTTGGGCATCTCACGGCGACGGGCCTACGACGCGGTGCTCGCGCGACGCACGAAACCCTGACCTCGTCGCGCGTGATCGTCGGTAGCCTGGACGCAGTGGCCAAGCCGTTTTATGTGACGACACCGATCTACTACGTGAACGACGTTCCCCACATCGGGCACGCGTACACGACCATCGCGGCTGACGCGCTCGCCCGATGGCGGCGCCTCTGGGGTGACGACGTGGTGTTCCTCACCGGCACCGACGAGCACGGGTTGAAGATCCAACGGGCCGCGGAGGCCCAAGGCGTCGCTCCCCTCGAATGGGCCGACCAGACCAGTCTCGGGTTCCGGTCGGCGTGGGAGCTGCTCGACATCACCAACACCGACTTCATCCGCACGACCGAGCCCCGCCACTACGCGGCGGTGCAGCAGTTCCTCCAGGTCGTCTACGACAACGGCTTCATCGAGCTCGCCACCTACGAGGGCCTCTACTGCGTGGCCTGCGAGGCGTATTACACCGAGGATGACCTCGTCGACGGCAACTGCCCGATCCACGGGACCCCGGTGGAGCGGGTCACCGAGGAGAACTACTTCTTCCAGCTGTCTCGGTTCGCCGACCAGCTCCTCGAGCACTACGACGCGCACCCGGAGGCGGTGCAGCCCGAGAGTCGCCGCAACGAGGTGCTCGGCTTCATCAAGGGCGGCCTCCGGGACTTCTCGATGAGCCGTACGTCGCTGTCGTGGGGGATCCCGCTGCCGTGGGATCCGAAGCACATCACCTACGTCTGGTTCGACGCGCTCTTCAACTACTGCACCGCGGTCGGATACGGAAGCGACCGGGCCCGCTTCGACCGGTACTGGCCCGCCGACTATCACCTGGTCGGCAAGGACATCCTGCGGTTTCATGCCGTGTACTGGCCGGCGATGCTCATGGCGGCCGGCGAGCTCCCACCGAAGCAGGTGTTCGCCCACGGGTTTCTGCTCGTCGGCGGGGAGAAGATGAGCAAGACCGCCGCGAACCAGATCGCGCCTGCCGACCTGGTGGCCGACTTCGGCGTGGACGGAGTCCGGTACCACTTCCTCGCCGACCAGAAGTTCGGACCCGACGGCGACTTCAGCTACGAAGCGATGGTCGCCCGTTACAACGCGGATCTCGCCAACAACTTCGGGAACCTTGCCAACCGGGTGCTGAACATGGCGACGAGCTACTGCGGCGGTGTCGCGCCCGACGTGCACGCCGACGGTCCACTCGTCGCGGCGTCGGCGCGCGCGCTGGAGGGCATCACCGCGGCGTTCGAGCACCTCGACTTCGCGGGCGGGTTCGGCGCGGTCTGGGAGCTGATCCGGGCCGCGAACTCCTACATCGAGGCTGAGGAGCCGTGGAAGCTGCACAAGGCGGGCAACGCCGACGCCACCGCCGCGGTGCTCGGGGATTGCCTCGAGGCGCTGCGGGTCATCGCGGTGCTGGCCTCGCCGGCGATTCCCCGGGCCAGCGCCGAGCTGTGGCGTCGCCTCGGGCTCCCCGGGACACCGGAGGGCGAGCGGCTCCCCGATGCCGCGGCGTGGGGACGGGGCCCGTCCGGGACGCCGCTCGACAAGGGCGCGCCGCTGTTCCCCCGCATCGAGCCCTGAGCCCGACCCGACCGACGCGGTGGGGACACCGGTGACCGGCTGGTTCGATTCACACGCCCACCTGTGGGCCCTGTCCTCGGAGCCCGACGACGCGCTGGAACGGGCACGCGCCGCCGGGGTTCACACGGTGATCTGCGTCGGCACCGACGCCGCGTCGTCACAGGCGTCCCTCGCGGTCGCGGCCCGCCACGACGACGTCCGGGCCACGGTCGGCCTTCACCCCCACGACGCCGTCCGTCTCGACGACGAGTGGGACACGCTCGTGGCCCTGGCGTCGTCGCCCGGCGTTGTCGCGATCGGCGAGACCGGGCTCGACTTCTACTACGAGCACTCCCCGGCCGCTGCCCAAGAGTCCGCCTTCCGACGTCACATCGCCCTCGCCAAGCAGCTCGACTGGGCCCTGGTGATCCACACCCGTGACGCCTGGCCCGACACGTTCCGCATTCTCCGCGACGAGGGCCCACCCGCCAGGACCGTCTTCCACTGCTTCACCGGCGGTCCCGACGAAGCGCGCGACGCCCTCGACCTCGACGCCTGGCTGTCGTTCAGCGGCGTCGTCTCGTTCCCCAACGCTGACAAGGTGCGCGCCGCCGCCGCGCTCACCCCCCTGGCCCGGCTTCTCGTCGAGACCGACGCCCCCTACCTCGCGCCCGTCCCGCATCGAGGACGAGAGAACGAGCCGGCCCTGGTGCCCGCCGTTGGGGCGGCGCTCGCCGCCGCCAAAGGGCTCGAACCCGACCAGGTCGCGGCTGCGACCACCGCCGCCGGGACGGCCGTGTTCGGCCTCAGCGTGACCCTCTGACCTGCCCTTTCGCCCGAATTCGCAACGGGAGGCGGGAGATGCGACAAGATGCCGTCTTGACCACGTCCGGTTCGAGGCGGCGCCCGAGCGTCCCGCCGGCCTCGGAACCGACGATCTGGCCGGGAGGCGGAGTCCCATTCGCGAGCACGAACCGAAGAATCGCTGGACGCACCGGCACGTGATGCGGGCCCGACGCCGCCCGTCCAGCGCCCACGTCGCCGACCTCGTCCAACCATCCCCGGCGCGCGCCGAGCCGCACGACGAGACGTCGTGGCTGCCGCTGCCCGAACCCGAGGCGCTGCCCACCGTCGAGGAGCTCTTGCTCCCCGGCACCCCCGAGCGCACCGAAACCCGAGCCGTCCCGCTCGCCCAGCCGTCCCCGGCGCGCGCCGAACCGCACGACGAGACGTCGTGGCTGCCGCTGCCCGACCTCGAGGACCTGC
>DAIPLE010000168.1:0-5183 GCA_036769425.1 Actinomycetota bacterium | reverse complement strand
CACGCCGACGTTCGTGAAGATCCCGGCCGGGGCGAGCGCGATCACGGTCACGGTCAAGAACCTGGGTTCGGTGCAGCACACCTTCACCGTGCCGGCCGAGCAGATCGACAAGGTCCTCAACCCCGGCGAGTCGGTGACCGTGACGGTCACGATCCCAGGTGCCGGGGCCATCGCCTTCTACTGCCGCTTCCACCAGACGCTCGGCATGCAAGGCGCGTTCTTCGACAAGAACGGCGCCAAGCTGATCAAGACCGTGACGCCGACGGCGGGGGCGGCGTCGGGGAGCGCCGGCACCACCGCGACGACCCCGACGACCAAGGCGTCGGGGGGCCGCTCGAGCGGCGGGTACGGGTACTGACCGGTCCCGTTTTCTGACCGGCCCGGCCGACCAGCCGGGGCGGAGGACCGTCGGATCCAGGGCCGGTGCGGTTACGGGCCTGCGGGTCGGGCCAGGCCGTGGCCGAAGAAGCCGCCCTTGGGGCGGCCGTGGGCGTGGTAGTGGTCCGGGATGTTGCGCATGTTGTCGTCGACGTAGTGGTCAAAGCCGAAGTGCTCGCCGACGACGGCGGCGAGCCGGTCGTGCATGTGGGTGAGCGCCTCGGGGGGCGGTTCGGTGTCATGGACCCGCCAGACAACCATCGGCACCGCGCAGATCTCACACTCCGCGATCCAGCACACGTCGTCCTCGTGGTACCAGGGGGTGATGCGCGCCGCTTCGCACAGGTCACAGCCGTCGACCGGCCCGGTCACATTGGTCGGGGTCATGCGTCGAGCGCGGCGCGCAACGACCCGATGAACTCGTGGGCCTCGTCGGGGCCGCCGCCGCGCAGCAGCCGGGTGATCAGGGCGCTGCCGACGATGACCCCGTCGGCGGCGACCGCCGCGGCGACGGCCTGCTCGGGGGTGGAGATCCCGACGCCGATCAGGACCGGCCGGTCGGTGGCGGCCTTGCAGCGACGACCCATCTCGAGCGCGTTGGCAGCGAGGCGGTCGCGTTCACCGGTGACACCCATGAGTGCCACGCCGTAGACGAAGCCGCGCGAGCGAGCGCAGATGGCATCGAGCCGGTCATCAGGCGTGGTCGGCGCGGCGAGGAGCACAGTCTCAACGCCGGCCGCATCCGCGCTGGTCCCCCAGCCGTTGAGCTCGTCGAGAGGCAGGTCGGGGATGATGGCCCCGTCGATACCGCTCCCGGCGAGCATTGACGCGAACCGTTCGTGCCCGGCGTGCTGCACGGGGTTGTAGTAGGTCATCGCGACGAGGGGGACGTCGACGTCGAGGGCACCGGCGTCACCGACGACGCCGGACGGGGTGGCGCCGAGGTCGAGGGCCCGCCGGGACGCCTCTTGGATGGTCCGGCCGTCCATGACCGGGTCCGAGAACGGGATGCCGATCTCGACCGCGTCGGCGCCCGCGTCGACGACAGCGCGCACCACGTCGAGCCACGCTGCGCCGAGCCCGCCGGTGACGTAGGGGACGAGCAGCTTGTGGCCCGCGGCGCGCCGCGCCCGCAGGTGCGCCTCGAGGTTCACGATAGGGGTTCGCCGGTGAGGGTCTCCGCGACGTACGCGGCGTCTTTGTCGCCTCGTCCCGAGAGGGTGATCAGCACCGTCGAGCCGGTCGGGACGGCCTGGCCGGCTTCGCGGGCGACCCAGCCGATGGCGTGCGCCGCCTCGAGCGCGGGGACGATGCCTTCGGTGGCGGCGAGCAGCTGGAAGCCCTTCATCGCCTCGTCGTCGGTGGCGGGGTGGTACTCGGCCCGGCCGGTGGCGGCGAGCGCGGCGTGTTCGGGACCGACGCCGGGATAGTCGAGACCGGCGCTGATGGAGTGGGCGTCGAGGATCTGGCCGTCCTCGTCTTGGAGGAACAGGGACCGGGCGCCGTGGAGGACGCCAGGTACCCCGCGGGTGACCGACGCGCCGTGCCGACCTGATTCGAGGCCGAGGCCGCCGGCTTCGACGCCGACGAGTCGGGCGTCGGTGTCGAGGAACCCGGCGAACGTCCCGATGGCGTTCGAGCCGCCGCCGACGCAGGCCACGACGACGTCGGGGTCGGCGCCGAGGTGGGCGTAGCACTGGGTGCGGGCCTCGTCGCCGACGACCCGTTGGAACTCGCGGACGATCCACGGGTACGGGTGCGGGCCGACGACGGAGCCGATGCAGTAGTGGGTGGTCTCGACGCTGGCGACCCAGTCGCGTAGCGCCTCGTTGATCGCGTCCTTGAGGGTGGCGCTCCCGGTTTCGACGGTGACGACCTCGGCGCCGAGGAGTTGCATCCGCCACACGTTCAACGCTTGGCGTTCGACGTCGACTGCACCCATGAAGACGAGGCAGTCGAGGCCGAACAACGCGGCGGCGGTGGCGGTGGCAACCCCGTGCTGGCCGGCTCCGGTCTCGGCGATGACCCGCCGTTTGCCCATCCGTTGGGTGAGGAGCGCCTGGCCGAGGGCGTTGTTGATCTTGTGGGAGCCGGTGTGGAGGAGGTCTTCGCGTTTGAGGATGACCCGGACGCCGAGCTGCTCCGAGAGGCGGTGACACTCGGTGATCGGGGTGGGACGGCCGGCGTAGGAGCCGAGCAGCGAGGCCAGCTCGGCCCGGAACTCGTCCGAGGACCACGCGGCGCGGAACTCCCGTTCGAGGTCCTGGAGGGCCGGGACCAGCGTCTCGGGCACGAACCGGCCGCCGAACTCGCCGAAACGGCCGAGCCCGGCCGGTTCGGGTCCCGCCGCGGGGATCGACACGTCGACGGCGCGGGCGGGCAGGTTCACGGCGCCGATGTTAGGGGTCCGCCACCCAGCGTCGGCTGGGGTTCTCAGTCAGTGAGGTCGGTCGTCGAACTGCCAGTCGTAGAGGTCGCCGCCGTCGCCGCCGGGTTGCCAGCCGTCGTGGGCGACCTCGTCGGCGGCGCGGCGAGCCGCCTCCACGAAGCGGCGGAGCCGGGCAGGGTCCTTGCGGCCGGAGCCGGGTTCGGTCTCGACGCCGGTCGAGACGTCGACACCCCAGGGGCGGACGCGATGCACCGCGGCGCCAACGTTGTCGGCGTCGAGGCCCCCGGCCAGGATGACCCGCACCCCGGGCGGGACCCCCTCGGCGAGGGACCAATCGAACACCTGACCGGAGCCGGGCTCGGGGGCGTCGAGGAGCACGACGTGCGCGGCGTGGTCCCCGGCGGCGGCCAGGGCCGGGTCGCCGGCCCGGAAGGCCTGGATGACGAACGGGACCCGCTCGGCGATCCACGCCACCTCGGAGGTCGGCTCCCGGCCGTGGAGCTGGGCCCCGGTGAGCCCGATCGAGTGGACGACCTCGACGACCCGCTCCCGGCGTTCGTCCCGGAACACCCCGACGGTGGCCTGGCCCGGTGGGAGGCGCCGCACGATGTCTCCGACCTCTTTGACCCGCACCTGACGGGGGCTGCCGGAGGCGAACACGAACCCGAGCGCGTCGGCGCCGAGCGCCACCGCGAGGAGGGCGTCGTCCTCGGTGGTGATCCCGCAGACCTTGACGAACACCCCCCGGACGGTACCGGAGGGTCCGGGTCGCGGCGGGCACTACGCTGGCCCGGCCGTGGCGAGCCTGGGGGCGCCGCATGACCCACGACACGTTCAGTTCGACGTCGCTTGACCTGGCCGCTGCTCCCGCCGCGATCGCTGACCTGCTGACCCGCCGGCGGGTCCCGATCGTCGCCGGCTACCTGCTCGTCACCGCCGCCGGGGCCCTGATCGCGCCGCCCGACCGGGACGCGGTGCTGTGGTGGTTGGTGGGGCTGGTGGCGTTGACGTGCGCGGGGGCGACGCGCGGGTTTCGGCGCTTCCTCATGGACTGGCTGCCGTTGGTGGTGATCGCCGCCGGGTACGACACCGTTCGGGCCCAGGCCCCCGACCTGATCGCCCGGGCGATCGTGCAACCCCAGCTGCGCTTCGACGAGGTCCTGTTCGGCGGAACCGCGCCGACGGTGCAGCTGCAACGGTTGCTGGACGTCCAGCCCGGTCGGGTGCACTGGTGGGACTACCTGGCGTGGGTGGCGTACCTGTCGCACTTCGTGGTGACGCTCGCCGCCGCCGCCTTCTTGTACGTCGCGAACCGCGCCCGGTTCAAGCGGCTCGCCCTCCTGATCCTCACCGTGAGCGTCGCCGGGTTCATCACCTACTTCATCATCCCGGCGGAGCCGCCCTGGCTGGCCAGCCGCCAGGGTGCCCTGCCACACACGACCCGGGTCGTGCACGACATCTGGTCCAACCTCGACCTGCCGACCATCGCGAAGGTGTTCAACGGGGACTCCAGGGTCGCGAACCCGGTCGCGGCGCTCCCGTCGCTGCACGCGGCGTGGCCGTTCATGCTGCTGCTGTTCCTCTGGCCGGTGCTCCGGCGGGGCCGCTGGCTGCTCGTCGGGTACAACGCGGTGATGGTGTTCGTCCTCGTGTACGGCGCTGAGCACTACGTGTCGGACATCCTGCTCGGCTGGCTGTACGCGACCGTGGTGTTCGTCGCGTGGTCGCGGTACTGGGCCCGACGCGACACCGCGACAGTCGAGCGTCCGTGACCGACGAGACCGAGCTGGCGGACCGGTTCGCGATCCACGACCTCACCATGCAGTACTGGATGAACGTCGACCGGCGCGACTGGCCACAGGTCAAGGCCTGCTTCGTGCCCGGGACGCTCGTCGACTACTCGGCGCTCATGCCCGTCGACGCCGCGATGGCTGCCGAGGAGGTCGTCGACCGGATCGCGGCCGCGATCGAGATCTACGCCGTCACCGTCCACAACGTCGGGAACCACGAGGTGATCCTCGACGGCGACGTGGCGCGCAGCGAGGCGTGCATCGTCGCCCATCACGTCTACCGGGACCCCGATCGCCAAGGTGGGCAGCTCCCCGTCGCGGGGCTGCGGTACCGGGACGTGATGGTCCGCACCGGCCAGGGATGGCGGATCCGGGACCGGGTGGCGACCACCGACTGGCGGGCCTGGTGGGACCCGCGCCCCCCGACCTACGTCGACGGCGTCCACCAGTAGCGCCCCGATGGGTGACACGGTCCTCTACGAGCGCGACGGACACGTCGCGACCATCACCTACAACCGGCCTGAGGTCCTCAACGCCATCAACGGGGCGTTACGCCAGGACCTCAACGCGGCGTGGGAACAGTTCCGCGCCGACGAGGAGGCGTGGGTAGCGATCGTCACCGGCGC
>DAIPLE010000024.1:0-15030 GCA_036769425.1 Actinomycetota bacterium | reverse complement strand
GGGACCTCGATCTCGAGGCGCACCAACGCGCCACCCAGGGTCTTGCCGAGGTTGTCGGCGCGCAGCGACCGCGGTGCCCCTCCGCCGAGCGCGTCGTGGAGGACGAAGTTCAACGCCAGGACATTCGGCGCCTCGTAGCGCTCGACGGGGCCGTGCACGAGACCGGCGAAGTGAGCCTTGACTCGTTCGGCCGTCACCGCGGCGCGGATCAGCTCGTAGACCTCGGTGTCGTCGGCGAACAGCGCGATGTTCGAGATGTCGCCCTTGTCGCCGGAGCGGTAGCCACAGCCAAGGTCGTGCAACCGACGCGACGTCATCGCACCGTCTCCACGGCCACCGTGACGCGGGGGTCGACAAGGTCTTTGTCGATCAGCGTGGGCCAGAGCCCGAGCAGCTCGCTCGGGCTCGAGCCGCCCCGTCCCATCCCGGTCATGCCGGCGGCCGGACCCGACAGGGTGAGCGGCACCATCTCCCGTCCCACCAGCGCGGTCGTGCGGGCGTCGTCGCACCGCCAGGCGGCGCGCAGCACCACCTCGGGGGGCTCCGCGGTCGTGGGCGGGACCGTCGGGCCGCCGAGCGCGTCGACACCCCAGAGCTCAAAGCACCATTCGGCCACCGCCAGCCCGGCCAGGCGGACGCGTTCGGCGAAGATCGCCGCGGTCGCGGTCGCCTTCTCGCGGGCGTCGGGCCAGGAGAACGCGACCCTCGTCTCGCCGGCCCACCCGGCGTGATGGGCGAGGAGCGCCTTGTACGTCGACGTTGCCGGCTGTCCGCGCACGCCGGTCACCCGGACCCGGTCGTCGCCCTCGTCGGTGAACTCGGCGCTGGTGAAGTCGGCGACTACGTCTGGGGCGAGGTACGCCGTGGGGTCATGCACCTCGTAGAGGAGCTGATGACGGACGGTGTCGAAGCTCACCCGTCCACCTGAGGATTCGGGTTTGGTGATCAACGTGGTGCCGTCAGCCTCGACCTCCCCGATCGGGTACGGCAGATCCCACGGCCGGGGGATGGTCCACCAGTCCCGACTGAGGTTCCCACCGACGCTCTGACCCGAGCACTCGAGGAGATGCCCGACGAGCGTCCCCGCCGCGAGGCGATCCCAGTCGTCCCACGCCCAACCGTGCTCGTGGACGAGGGGCGCGAGGAACAAGGCGGCGTCGGCGACCCGGCCGGTGATCACGACGTCGGCGCCCGCGGCGAGGGCCTCCACGATGGGCCGAGCCCCGAGGTAGGCCGACGCGAACAGCGCCGGCGCGGGGAATTCCCCGTACGGGGCACCCGATTCGAGGTGGGCGAGTCCGGTGGCGCTCGCCAGCTCGTCGAGGCGCGGCATCAGGTCGTCGCCCAAGACGGTGGCGACGGTCAGCCCCGACAGCCCGAGCTCCCGAGCCGTGTCGATCGCGGCCCGCGCCGCGCTGGCGGGATTGATGCCACCAGCGTTGGTGATGACCTTCGTGCGGCCCGCCGCGACCGCAGGCAACGCGGCGCGCAGGTAGGCGGGCAGGTCCTTCGTGTAGCCGCGCGTCTCGTCTTTCTGGCGATCCTTCTGGAGGATCGCGAGGGTCAGCTCGGCCAACGCCTCGAGGCAGAGGTAGTCGACCCCGGCCTCGAGCAGGCCTTCGACGGCCCGTGGCGTGTCGCCGTAGAAACCCTGGCCGCCGCCGATACGGACCCCCACGGCTCAGCCGTGGACGACCGGACGGCGCTGGGCCCAGGGGCGCGCCGTCTCGAGCTGCGCGGCGACGCGCAGCAGCAGGTCCTCACGGGCGGACGCCGCGACGAGCTGGGTCCCGATGGGGAGGTTCTGGCTCGCTTCCCACGTCAGCGGCACCGACATCGCGGGCTGGCCGGTCACGTTGAACGGCGCGGTGTAACACGCGAACACCGAAGCCCGCGCCATGCCGTGCCATGGGTCCTCACGGGTTCCGACGACGTCGCCGATCCGTGGTGGCGGCTCGGCCAGGCTCGGTGTCAGCAGCAGGTCGAACCCGGCGCCACCCTCGTTGGTCGGCGTCCACCACGACGCGACGTCCCGCGTCCAGTGGTGGAGCGCGTTCAGCGACTCGAGATACTGCACGGCCTGGTTCACGAGGCCCGCTTCGTAGTACTGCCAGGTGAGCGGTTCGACATCGTCGGCGGTCAGGTCACGCCCGATGGCCCGTCCGGCTCCCCGGACTTCATGGACGACGCTGGTGGTGAGGATCGTGGTGAAGTGCGCCATCAGGGCCTCGTCGTCGAGCGCCGCGGGGGACGCGTCCTCGACGTGATGGCCGAGGGACGCCAGCAGCTCGGCGGCGTCACGGGCCGCGTCGACGCACTCGTCGTCGGTGGCCGCCAACGCTCCGGGCGCGGTGGTCCGCACCCCGATCCGCAGCCGGCCCGGGTCCGCTCCCGGCTCAGAAGCGAACGGTCGCGACGGTGGCGGCGCGCAGTACGGGTCGCCCGGCATCGGCCCGGCGATGACGTCGAGGACCGCTGCACTGTCACGAACCGATCGCGTCACCGCGTGGCGGACCACGAAGCCGGCCCAGGCCTCACCGAGATCGGGGCCGAGCGACACCCGTCCGCGTGTCGGCTTCAGCCCGAACAGCCCGCACTCACTGGCCGGGATCCGGATCGATCCGCCGCCGTCGCCGGCGTGGCCCACCGCGACCATCCCGGAGGCGACCGCGGCGGCGGATCCCCCGCTCGAGCCGCCGGTGCTGTGGTCGGTGTTCCACGGGTTCCGGGTCGGCCCGTACGCCAGCGGCTCCGTGGTCGGCATGAGCCCGAACTCCGGCGTGTTCGTCTTGCCGACGATCACGAATCCCGCGGCGCGCAGCCGTGACACGAGCCAGGTGTCGTGATCCGCGACGTAGCCGGCGGTCTTCAAGGCCCGGTTGCCGTTGTGGAGCGGATCGCCGGCGGAAGCGCCGTCGAGGTCCTTGATGACGATCGGGACACCCCGGAACGGCCCGTCCGGCAGCGAGCCCGCGGCCTCGCCGCGCGCTCGCTCGAAGCGGGGGTGAATCACGGCGTTCAGCTCGGGATTCAGCTTCTCGATTCGCGTGATCGCGGCGTCGACGAGTTCGAGGGGCGAAAGGTCGCCCCGCCGGACGAGCTCGGCCTGCGTCACCGCGTCCAGGAAGGCCAGGTCGTCACTCATGGGCTGCGACGGTAGCCGCTCACCAGCCGCGCAGGTCGACGTCCCAGGTCTCGATCACCCGGCCGCCGTCGGTGATGTGCATCCGCTCGTGGTAGGCGACGGTCGGGTCAACGTGCGCAGGCCAGACCGAGATTCGATCACCGACAGCGGGGAGCTGCGCACCGGCACCGTCGTCGTTGATCGAGAAGGTCACATGCTCGTCGGAACAGAACCACACCGTGGCATCGTCGATGGTGGGGTTGCCGTGGTCCATACCGAGCGACTTGAGCCCGCAGTCGGCGACGGCGTACCCGCCGGAGGGGTTCGTGGACACGACGGTCGCGTGGACCGCCAAGGCGCGCCGGAACGGCAGGTCCAAGGCGCCGTACGCGGTGTCCATGAGCGCGTACGAGCCGGCTTGGATCTCCGTGGCGACGGTGTTCACGTCGTACGTGCCGGTCCCGCCGGCGGAGATCAGTTCGCCTCCGACCGCGTCGTGGGCCTGGCGCAGGAGTGCCATGCACTCGGCGGTTTGGCGGACGCGTTCGCTCCGTTCGGTGAGCCCCACCACGTGGCCCTCGTACCCCATGATTCCGCGCACCGAGAGGCCGCGTGACGCAGCCTGCTCGGCGAGGGGAGCGGCGTCGTCGGGCGCACACCCGCAGCGGGGGAGGCCAACGTTCACGTCGATCAGGCATTCGGTCAGGCCGGCGTCGGCGGCGGCGGCGACCGTGCGCGGTGAATCCACCGCCACGGTGACGCGCGCGTCGAGCGCCGCCAGCGTCTTGAGCCGGTCCTCGTCTACCAGCTCGTTCGCGAGGAGCAGGTCCTCGCCGAGCCCAGCCTTGGCCATGCCGATCATCTCGCGCGCGGTCGCGCAGGTGAACCCCTGGTGGCCGTGCTCTCGCTGCCGGTGGGCCAACGCCGTCGTCTTGTGGGCTTTGACGTGTGGTCGGCAACGACCGCCGGGCAAGGCTTCCGCCATCGTCGCCAGGTTGTGTTCGAGCGCGGTGGCGTCGACGACGAGGGCCGGGGTCCCGAGATCGAAGACGGTGCTCATGAGCGCGCGAGCATGACACGCATGCCGGTCCCCGCGGAGCAGCGTCCACCGACGGAACGCGATTGGCACACCGCCGATCTCCCCGACACGCCCCAGCGGGACTTCCTGATCCCCGCGCAGCGGTGGGTCGAGGCCCCGGCCGACCTCGCTGGTCTCGGTGCCGACTTCGGTGTGTCGCTCGTGGCCTACAAACGCCGCATCGGGCGGTTCCTGCTCTGGCGGGCCGGGCCCGCGGCGGCCGCCGACGCCCGCTACGCGGCGATCGCGTCGGACGACTCGGCGCAGCGCTACGAGTTCCGGCTGCACCCGAATGGTTCGGGTGAGGGGACCGGGCCCGACGGGGTCGTGCACCACCGGTTCCGGAGCTGGAAGGAATCGCTGCGCGACGCCTGACGAGGTCAGGTCGGCTCGCGGACGACATCACGGGGATCCTTGTCGTCCCGGATCCCCCGGAATCGTGGTGCGCGGAGCAACCTCGCGGACGTCCATTCGTGGAAGCGGACCTCGACGACCAGCTCGGGCTCGGTCCAGACCGGGTCAGGGAGTCGAGGGGTGTCGACGAACGGCGCGCGGTCTCGACGGAGTGGCGCCAGCGTCGCCTCGAGTTTGGCGCGCGTCGACTCGTCGATCCCCGAGCCCACCCGGCCGCAGTAGCGCAGCGGTCCGCCCGGCTCGTCGTGGTACCCGACGAGTAGCGATCCGAGGCGACCGGTGAGGCGCCCGTTGCCGGTCAGCCAGCCGCCGACGACGAACTCCTGACCTGCGGTCACCTTCACCTTGCGCCACGCGTCCGACCGTTCACCGGGCCGGTACGGGCTGTCGACGCGTTTGGCGACAACCCCTTCGAGGCCGAGCTCCCGTGCGGTCTGCAAGACGCGTTCGCCGCGCCCATAGGTGGTCGGCGGGGTCTGCCAGTGGGAACCGGCAAGCTCCAGCTGCTCCAACTGCTGGCGGCGCTCCCGGTACGAGCGCGCGATCACGAGATGACCTTCGAGCCAGAGCACGTCGAAGAGCATCAGCGCGACCGGGGTCTGGCCCGCGAGTTGGCGGGCCTTCGCTGGAGAGGCGACATGCATCCGAGGCTGGAGTCGTTCGAAACTGGGTCGGCCGGCGTCATCGAGCGCGACGACCTCGCCGTCCAGGACCGCCTCGCGTGCGCCCATCGCGTCTCCGAGTCCGCGCAACTCGGGAAATCGGTCGGTGACGTCGTTGCCGCGCCGCGACGTCAACCGGACCCGGCCACCCTCCACGGCCGCCAGGACGCGCATGCCGTCCCACTTCATCTCGTAGCCCCACCGGTCGGCGTCGGCCGGGAGTGTTCCGGCGACGGCCAGCATCGGGGCCAGGTCGGTCGGGATCGGCGTCTGCGTCGGGTCGTCCGGCGGGCTCATGCGATGCAGCATCCACTGGTCGTCGCGGGTCTGGAAGAGGGCGTACTTGCCGCGGACGCGTGCGCCGTGCAACGTCACGATCAACTCGTCCTCGCGGATCTTCTCTGGCTCGTAGGTCCCGTGATCCCAGACCGTCATGGTGCCGCCGCCGTACTGCCCGGCCGGGATCTCACCCTCGAAGGTCAGGTACTCGAGCGGATGGTCCTCGGTCCGGACCGCCAAGTGGTTCGGCTTCGGGCGCATCGGGATGCCCTTCGGGACCGCCCACGACCACAGGACGCCGTCATGTTCGAGCCGGAGATCCCAGTGCAACCGCCGGGCGTGGTGCTCTTGCACGACGAACCGCCCCTGGCTGGGTCGCGCCGACCCCGCGGCCTCCGTCCCCGGCTCGGGTGTTTGGAGGAAGTCCCGCTTGGCGGCGTACTCCGCGAGAGGGTCCCGTGCCACGCACGCCGACGGTACCGCCCGATCAGTCAGGGATCGGGAGTCGTCGCCGTTGCGCCTTGCCACCCGATGTGCGGGGGATGGCGTCGACTGCCACGACCTGGCGGGGAAGCTCGGGGGCGCGTAACCGATCCCGACCGAACGATCGCAGCTCGTCGACCGTGGGGACCGCGCCGCCGGCGCGAGGTACCACGAAGGCGACGACCCGTTCGCCCCAGTCCGGATCAGCAGCGCCGGTCACGCACACGTCCGCGATGTCGGGGTGGTCCGCGAGGACCGTCTCGACCGTCGTCGGGCTGACGTTCACACCGCCGGTGATGACCAGGTCGCGTCGCCGGTCGACGACACGTAGCCGTCCGTCCGCGCCCCAGTCTCCGACATCGCCGGTCCGGAACCAGCCCTCGGTGTCCAGCACGGCGTCGGTGCCGTCGGGATCGAAGCGGTAGCCCCGAAGCACCATCGGTCCCCGGACTCGGATCTCGGCGTCTCGCCCGACGTCGACCTCCGCGCCCGGGATGGGGACACCGTCAAGGACGAAGCCGCCCCACGTCTCGCTCAGCCCGTACGCGTCGACCACTGGCACTCCCGCGGTCTCGGCGCGGCGCCGGAGCGTCGCCGCTAGCGGCGCGCCGCCCACCACCACCTGCCGGTACTCGTGCAGGGGCGCGGCGGCCTCGAGTAGGCGTCCCAACATGGTCGGCACGACCGAGACGAGCGTGCTGTGTTCGTGCCGCGGAGCGCTCGCGACCGCGTCGGTGTCGAACGACGGGTGCACCATCACCCCCTGACCGCCCACCGTGGCCCGGGCGAGGATCGCCAGCCCGGCGACATGATGCAGCGGCAGGCAGACCAGCCAGCGGTCGTCGGCCTCGACGCCGAGCGCGGCGTTGCAGCCGGCCCCCACCGCGTGGAGACCGGCCGCGGTCAGCTCGACGGCCTTCGGACCCGCGGTGGTCCCGGAGGTCATCACAACCGCGCGCACGTCGTCGGCGACCGGGACGCCGTCGGCTCGGCGATGCCGGCCGTCGGCGTCGACGAGGTGGGTCGGCCGCACCCGGCTCAGAAACCCATCGAGGACCGCCGGTGGGGCTCTCGGGTCGAGCACCGCGACCGCCTCGCCGCGGTCCCACGCCCCGCGGATGGCCGCTGCGGCGGCCGGTCGGTCGAGCAGGACGGCCAGCAGGCTGGTCTCGTCGCTCATGGCCCCTCGATTTGGACGGCGGAAGCCTCCGCCCCTACCGTGGGAGTAGTCACTCCCAGAGTCTACGCGCCCAGTGCGAGGGAGAGGAACGGCCATGACCACCATTCGCCACGGGGCGGAGTGGAAGCCCGGCGACGTCGAGTACGGCGACATCCGCTACGAGACCGCGGCCCTCGAGGGCGGAGCGGTCGCCAAGATCACGATCGCCCGTCCCGAGGTCCGCAACGCCTTTCGGCCCCGCACGCTCTTCGAGCTCACCGACGCCTTCGAACGGGCCCGCAACGACCCCCGGGTCGGTGTCATCATCCTCACCGGCGAGGGTCCCGACGCGTTCTGCAGCGGCGGCGACCAGCGGGTCCGCGGCGACGACGGCTACGTCGGCGACGACGGCGTGGGCCGCCTGAACGTCCTTGACCTCCAGGTGCAGATCCGGCGCCTGCCTAAGCCGGTCGTCGCCATGGTCGCGGGCTACGCGATCGGCGGGGGTCACGTGCTGCACGTGGTGTGCGACCTCACGATCGCCGCGGACAACGCGCGGTTCGGTCAGACCGGACCGCGAGTCGGATCATTCGACGGTGGCTACGGATCAGGGCTGCTCGCGCGCAGCGTCGGACAGAAGAAGGCCCGGGAGATCTGGTTCTTGTGCGAGCAGTACGACGCCGCCGAGGCCGAGCGGATGGGTCTGGTCAACGCGGTCGTCCCCCTCGCCGATCTCGAGGTGCAGACCATCGCGTGGTGTCAACGAATGCTGTCGCACAGCCCGCTGGCCCTGCGGATGCTCAAGGCGTCGTTCAACGCTGCCGACGACGGGCTTGCCGGGATCCAACAACTCGCCGGCGACGCCACCCTCCTCTACTACCTGAGCGAGGAGGCTCAAGAGGGCAAGCAGGCGTTCCTCGACAAGCGCCGGCCCGAGTTCGAGCGGTTCCCGCGCCGACCGTGACCACTGCCGTCACGGCTCCGTCGGGGCTGCGCCTCTGGGTGCTCGGTGCTCGACCCCGAACGCTCGGCGCGGCGATCGCGCCGGTGATCGTCGGGACCGCCGCCGCGACCGTTGAGGCCGGCCGGATCCTGGTGGGGCGTGCCGCCTTGGCCGCGCTCGTCGCGCTCGCGTTGCAGATCGGCGTGAACTACGCCAACGACTACTCCGACGGGATCCGCGGGACGGACGCCGACCGCGTCGGACCGTTGCGGCTGACGGCCAGCGGTCTCGCCTCACCCCGTGGCGTCCGGCGCGCTGCGATCGGCGCGTTCGCGGTCGCCGCGCTCAGCGGGCTCACCTTGTCCGTCATCGCCAATCCGTGGCTTCTGGTCGTCGGGGCCGCCGCCCTGGCGGCCGCGGCGCTGTACACCGGCGGCCCCAAGCCCTACGGGTACCTCGGCCTCGGTGAGCTCATGGTGTTCGTGTTCTTCGGCTTCGTTGCGACCGCCGGCTCCGCGTACGTGCAGCTCGGATGGGTGCCTCCCTCGGCCTGGTACGGCTCGGTCGCGGTTGGTGCGCTGGCCTGCGCGCTTCTCGTCGTCAACAACATCCGCGATCGGGTGACCGACGCCGCCGCCGGCAAGCGGACCCTCGCGGTCCGGGTCGGCGATCGCGGGGCGCGCCGGCTCTACGCCGCCTGCCTCGGGGCCTCGTTCGTCGGTCTGGCCGGCGTCGCCGCCATCCATCCGTGGGCCGCGCTCGGGTTCCTGGCTGTCCCACTCGCGCTGCGACCGGCCCGGCTGGTCATGACCGGCGCCGCGGGCCCCGCGCTGATTCCGGTCCTCGTCGCCACCGTGAGGCTCGAGCTCGTGGTTGCGACCCTGGTCGCGTTGGGCCTGTGGATCTCGTGACCTCCGAGGTGGTGGAGCACCGGCTGCGGCTCGGGGACCGTCTCGTCACGCTGCTCGAAGGACCAGCCGGCTGGGGCGAGTACTCCCCCCTGCCCGGCTATCCCTGTGATCCGGCCCGCGCCTGGCGCGCGGCGCGCGAAGCGGCGGTCACCGGCTGGCCTGCCCCGCGCCGCGACCACGTCGCGGTCAACGCGCTGGTCGAGCGGCCTGGATTCGATCCGGCGGCGCTCGCGGGCTATCCCGCGGTGAAGGTCAAGGTCGGCTTCGACGGGGACGTCGATCTCGTCGCGGCGGTCCGCGACGCCGTCGGCCCGAGCGTGGCGTTGCGCGTCGACGCCAACGGTGCCTGGGACGTGGACACTGCGTCGTCCCAGCTGGCGCGGCTCGGCCGCTACGACCTCGAGCTGGCCGAGCAGCCCGTCGCAACCCTCGACGACCTGGCTCGACTCCGCCGCCGTACGAACGTGCCGATCGCAGCGGACGAATGCGTCCGTACGCCCCGCGACGCTCGTCGCCTCCGGGAGCTCCACGCCGCCGACGCGCTCGTCTTGAAGGTTCAGCCCTGCGGCGGCGTGCGCGCCGCACTCGGCCTCGCCGATCTCGCCGGAGTGCCGGCCATCCCCACGTCGATGCACGAGACGTCCGTGGGCGTCGCGGCGGGGGTTGCCCTCGCGGCCGCGCTGCCGGACCTGCTCTTTGCGTGTGGCCTGGCGACCGTCACCTCACTCGACGCTGACGTCACGACCGACCCGCTGATCCCGACGGGCGGTGTCCTCGAGCGTCGAGCGGTGACGCCCGACCCGTCCCTCCTGGCCCGCTACTCCACCGGCCCGACAGTGCCAGCCCAGGAGGTGAGGAGTTGAGCCAGCTCCTTCGGCTGCTCCAAGTGCACCGCATGGCCGGTCCGGGGAAGGATCGTCACCTCGGCGTTCGACCCGATCGCCGTGGCCATCCGTTGGGCGGTCTCGGAGTAGGCCCGGTCGTAGCCGCCGGCGATGAGCAGCACCGGCATCGCCAGCTCGGCCAGGCGATCCCACAGCGGCTCTTGGGCACCGGGCCCCAACGCCCGCAGCTGGTGCGCCAGTCGACGGACCGTGTTGCCGCGGCGGCGATCGTCGAGCATCGCCGCCTCGCGGGGCAACGTCTCGAAGAGGCGCTGGTCGAGCCAACGCTCGAGGAAGGCGTCGACCCCGTCCCGTTCGAGCTCTTGGGCCTGGCGTTCGTCGGCCGCCATCCGGGTCTCGCGGGCGCCCGCCGACGCGAGCCCGGGCGAGCCGCTCACCAACACCAACGCGGGCACGAAGCTCGGGTTGTCGAGCGCGAGGCGCAAGGCCAGGCGGGCCCCCATCGAGTAGCCGACCCAAGTCCCTGGACCGCCCCGGTGAGCAAGCGCGTCCGCCGTCTCGACGAAATCGAGCCCGTCGGGGATATCGACGGCTTGGACATCCCAGTCCACAGGCAATCCCCGCTCCACCGGCTCCCAGGACCGAGCGGTGTTGGTGAACCCCGGGATGAGTCGCAGCCGCACGGCTGGATCCTTCCATGAGCCGCGATGCCAATACCGCATTCGCCCGCACCCTCGTGGACGAATGGGTGCGGGCCGGCGTCCGCCACGCCTGTGTCGCACCCGGGTCCCGCAACGCGCCCCTCGCGCTGGCCCTCGTCGAGGACGGCCGTCTCCGCGTGCACGTGCACCTCGACGAACGCTCCGCGGCGTTCTTCGCCCTCGGCTGCGCCCGCGCCTCCGGCCAACCCGCCGTCGTGTGCTGCACGTCCGGGACCGCCGCCGCCCACCTTCATGCGGCCGTCCTCGAAGCGGCGCACGGTCGCGTGCCGCTGCTGGTCTGCACCGCGGACCGCCCACCCGAGCTGCGGGACACCGGCGCCGGTCAAACCATCAACCAGGTCGGCCTGTACGGCGACGCGCCACGGTGGTCCGTCGACGTCGAAGCACCGACCGACCGTGCCGGGATCGGACCCTGGTGGCGCTCGCTCGCGGCGCGGGCCGCCGCGAGCGCGCTCGGCCCTCCGGCCGGGCCTGTCCACCTCAACCTGGCCTTCCGCGAGCCGCTCGCCCCGACCGGGGCGGAGCTGGTCGACGCCCCGGGCCGGGTCGACGGACGACCCTGGACGGTGACGACCCGACCGGTACGCACCGCCGATACCGCCACGGTGGCCCGTCTCGCCCAGACCATCCGCGACGTACCAAAGGGGCTGCTGGTCGCCGGCTGGGGATCCGGCCTCGACGCGCCACTCGTGACACGGTTCGCACGCGCCACCGGTTGGCCAGTCCTCGCCGATGCCCTCTCGGACCTGCGCGCGTGCGACGGGGCCGTCTCGACCTACGACGCCATGCTTCGCGTCGACGAGTTCGCGGCCACCCACCGCCCGGATCTGGTCGTGCGGGTCGGCGCGCCGTCCATCAGCGCAACGGCCACTCGATGGCTCGCCGAGGTCGAGGCGCAATGGCTCCTGGACCCCGACCACCAGTGGCTCGATCCCGGCCACACCGCGACGGACCGGATCGCTGTCGACCCGAGCGCACTGCTCGACGACCTCCTGGCCCGGCTGCCCGCAACCGGTCCGGGGTCGTCATGGGCTCGTGACTGGCACGACGCTGACCGTCGCGCCGGCGACGCGATCACCGAGCAGCTTGGCGGGTCCGAGGACCCCTTCGAAGGCCGCATCGCCCGTGACGTCGTGGCGACACTGCCCACATTGGCCACGCTCGTCGTGGGTTCGAGCATGCCGGTGCGAGACGTCGAGACGTTCGCCGAACCTCAAGCCGAGGTGCGCGTCATCGCCAACCGGGGTGTCAACGGAATCGATGGCTTTGCATCCACCACACTCGGAGTCGCCGCCGCGTCGCGCGGCGCCGTCGTCGGGCTCACCGGAGACCTCTCGTTCCTTCACGACACGAACGGGCTCCTCGGCGCGCCCGACCGGGAGCTCGACGCCACGTTTGTGGTGGTCGACAACCGGGGGGGCGGCATCTTCTCGTTCCTCCCCTACCAGGCGCAGGTGGCACCGGAGCACTTCGAACAGGTGCTCGCGACCCCCCCCGCCGTCGACGTCGCCGACGTCGCCCGGACCTACGGCCTCGCGGTCAGTGAAGTGGAGAAGGCATCCGACCTTGCTCCGGCGCTCCGCGAAGCACTCGCCGCCGGTGGTGTGCGAATGGTGCGGGTCCGGACTGACCGCAGCGTGAACGTCGCCCGCCATCGCGAGGTCTTCGAAGCCGTCGCCGCCGCTCTTCGGCCGAGGTGACATCCGGCGGCCGGGTCGTTGTCCTGAGTCACCCGCCGCGTCGAGACCCCTTCGTCGACGATCGGAGACCGACGGCGGGTCAGGCGCCCGTGATGGCGTCGAGCATCGGCTCGAGCTTGGCTTCGGTCTCCGCCCATTCGGCGTCGGAATCGGATCCGGCCACGATCCCCGCCCCGGCTCGGAGCACGGCGCAGCTTCCGTCGAGCTCCGCACCGCGCAGCGCCAGTGCCCACTCACCGTCGCCGCGTGCGTCCACCCATCCCACGGGACCCGCGTACCGCCCTCGCGGCCACGGCTCCAGCTCGCGAATCAGGTCGAGCGCCGCCCCGACGGGCGTGCCGGCCACCGCCGGTGTTGGGTGCAGACGCCGGGCGAGGGCCAGCGCCGACGGGGCCGGGGTCGAGAGCACACCCAACATGGGTGTCGTGAGATGGCCGACCGACGCGAACGAGCAGGTCACCGGGACCGGCGCGACGTCCAGCGATTCACAGACCGGGGCGAGCGCACTGGAGACGTCCTCCACCACGAAGCGATGCTCGAGCGCGTCCTTGCGCGAGCTGCGCAGCGCCTGCAGCTCGTCGCCGACGCGGGCCGTCCCGGCCATGGGCCGCGACTCCACCCGGGTGCCAACCCGCCGCACCAGCAGCTCGGGGCTGGCGCCGACGAGACCGTCGGCGTAGTGCACGAAGCAGTCGGGCTGGCGGCTCTGGAGCCTTCGGAGGAGCAGGCTCGCTGAGAGCGGCCCGTCGGCTTCGACGAGGATCTCGCGCGCCAGCACGACCTTGCTGACCTGGTCGCGCTGGATGGCATCCAGCACCACTTTCACCCACCGGCACCACTCGCGGCGATCGGAGCGAAGCGTGGTGGTCCAACGCACTGGTCGCCGACCGGGCTGAGGGGGCACGCGGAGTCGGACGGACGCGTCGCCGATCTCGGTGATCCAGCCGCGCCCGTCGGGGGTGCGACCGATCACGGTCCGGGGGATGACGAGCTGGGCCGGCACGGCCGGGTCGAACCCCAGCGCGCCGACCGCGAGGGGACCGGTACCGGGCCAGCGCAGCGGATCGTCGACATCCACGCCTGAGAGGACCGCGTCGGCAGCACCGGCGTCGACGATCGCGGCCGTCCCCGCCGTCACGAGGCCGTGGCCGTCGTGCAGCCAGGTGAAGCCGTTCCGCTCGCGTACGTCGAGCAGATCGTCGGGCGGGTCGAACGGCCGGGTGACGGCCCGGAGGCCAGCCACGGGGGTCGCGAGGGAGGTCATGACCGTACGCCGACGAGGAGCTGCACCGACCCGCCGGTCATGGTGCTGCGCTGCACGCTGGCGAACCCGGCGGACGCCAAGCAGCGCAGGAGCGTCTGCGGCTCGGGGAGGTACGCGGTTGAGCGGGGCAGATACCGGTACGCCTCGGCGTCACGTCCGAAGAACCGGCCGATCAGCGGAACCGCGCCCCGGAACCACGCCGCGTTCCCAAGGCGCAGAACCATCCGCTCTGGTACCGCGGCGTCCAGCGCGACCAGGCGACCGCCCGGACGCAGCGCGCGAGCACAGGCGCGAAAGACGGCGTCGAGCTCGACGAAGTTGCGGAGCGCGAAACCACAGACGACGCCGTCGAACGTCGCGTCGACGAACGGCAGGCGCTCTGCGTCCGCGCGCACCAGCGGCGCGTCCGTCGACGCCTCCTGGAGCATCCCGTGCGAGAGGTCGACGCCGACCGGCCCATAGCCCGCCGAGCCGAGCTCGCGACAGAGGTCACCGGTTCCGCAAGCCAGGTCCAAGACCCGAGCCCCCGGTTGGAGGTCCAACGTCGCGACCGCCCGCCGCCGCCACCGGACGTCTTGACCGAGCGAGATCACCCGATTCATCCGGTCGTAGCGAGGCGCGATCCGGTCGAACATCGCTTCGACCGTGACCCGCTTGCGGTCACCTCGTGGGAGGCGCTCGGGCGATCTCGTGGAGAGGGTCACGGGCCCGTGTCCGTCGTGACGCTGCCCCAAGTCGGCTCGCCGCGCGCCGCTTCGAGCTCGGCTTGCTCGCCGACGGCCTCGAGGTGCTCCTGTGCGACTTCGAGGAGCACGGCGCGGAAGTGGTGCTCGACCAGGGTCGTGACGGTCGGCAGCAAGGTTCGGAACGCCTCGACGAGGCGCTGGGCGCGCGCTTCAGCACTGAGATCGGTCGTGCGCAACGGCTCCCGGACGTGCTCGTCGAAGAGCGTCACGGCGTCCTCGGCGATCGCGCGTGTCGCTGCGTGGTGTTGTCGCGCCAACGCCAGCAGCTCCGGGAGGGGCAGCCCGACTTCGAGCAGCCTCAGGCCGGCGCTGACCAGCGAGACGTCCGACGCCGCGAAGCGCACCTCGCCGTCTCGGGATCGCGGCACCAAGAGGCCCTCTCGGAGGATGGCGTCGAGCAGGGCGGTGGGGACCCCGGCGCGGCTGGCGAGTTCGTCGAGGGTCAGGAGCTCCCCGTCGGCGGCTTCGACGACCGCGGCGGCGAGGGGCTCGTCAGCGGCGTCGAGCTCGCCGGCGAGGAGCCGACGGATGACGGCCAGCGAGAAGCCCCGTGCCTGGAGGTCGCGGATGCGCTGCAGCTGCTCGAGGTGCTCGGCGCTGTACCAGGCGACTCGTCCCTCGCGCCGAGGCGAGGGCAGCAGCCCCCGCTTCTGGTAGAAGCGGATGGTGTCGACGGAGGTGTCGGTCCGTCGGGCCAGCT
>DAIPLE010000167.1:0-5193 GCA_036769425.1 Actinomycetota bacterium | reverse complement strand
GGACTCGACCACGCGAACACGTCGTTGCCCGGCGGGTTCGTCTGACTGGGGATCTGGACCAGGCTTCGCGACAGCGTCGCGCCGGTGTCGCCGTTGAGCTGGTAGAGGTAGCCATCGGGCGAATGGAAGGTCACGACCGCGCTCCCGGCGCCGTTGTCGGCCACGGTGACGCTCGAGGTGATTCCGAGCTCGTTGCCGCAGGTGAGCTTCGGCTGCCAGGCGAAGAACCGGGACCACTTGATCGTTCCGTTGGCTTCGTTGACTGCGAGCAGACAGCCGTTATTGGCACCGACGTAGATGACCCCGTTGAAGGGGATCGGGGAGGCCACCAGGCCTCCGCCGACGTACGACGCACCGCTGCAGCGCGGCATCTGCAGGCGCCACCGCTCTGTGTACGCCGAGACGTTGGACGTCGTCGTGGTGCTGTCGGTGGTGTGGCTCGAGTGGCCCGGATCGGCGAGGCGCTGGGGCCACGCGCTGGTGAAGTTCCACGTCGGCGGTGGGAACGTCGGTGGGGGAGTCGTCGACCCCGGCGACGGCGACGCGACCGGATGACACGCGGTCGCGCCCGCGACGAGCACCGCCGCGATGACGGCAATCGTGCGGGTTCGCCCCAGTCCCATGTCGCGGTCCCTACTACCGAACGGACCATCGTCGGTCGCCCGGTGCCCACCGTCAGGTTAGGCTCGGCGGCCCGTCGCCCGTCCGCTGTCGCCTGGGGAAGCCAACCGGTGGAGTTCACGTTCAGCGATGACCAAGAAGCACTGCGTGATGCGGTGCGGTCCTTCCTGCGCCACGACGCCCCCGGCTCGTACATCCGGGCGATGGCCGAAGATCCCCGTGGCGTGACCGACGAGCTGTGGCAACGCATCGCCGATCTCGGTTGGCCCGGGCTGCTGGTCCCTGAGTCCCAGGGCGGTTTGGGTCTCGGGCTGGTCGACATGACCGTTGTCATGGAGGAGATGGGACGCCTCCCGTTTCCCGGCCCGTTCTTCTCCTCGGCGGTGCTCGCCACGCTCGCGGCGCGCCGCCTCGGCGCCGACGATCTGCTGGCCGGTCTGGCGTCGGGCACGCTGCGCGGCACCGTCGCCGTCGACGAGCAAGGCCACGGCAGCCCCGTCGACCGGGTGCGGACCCGGGCCCGGCGGCGCGGCGCGAACTGGGTGCTCACCGGCCTCAAACCGCTCGTGCTCGACGGCCATACCGCCGACTGGGTGATCGTCGTCGCCCGGACTGAGGAAGGCCTCGGGTCGTTCCTGCTCCAAGCACCCGAGTGCGAGCCGGTTCCGACGCTCGACCCCACTCGGAAGGCGGCCCGCCTGGCGCTCGACGAGCGGCCGGCGCAGCGCATCGGCACCCCCGGTGACCACACCGCCATCTGGCGACGGGTCGTCGACGACGCCGCCGTGATGCTCGCGGCCGAGCTGGTCGGCGCGTCGGACGCGGCGTTGGCGTTGGCCGTCGAGTACGCGAAAGTCCGGGTGCAGTTCGACCGGCCGATCGCGTCGTTCCAGGCCATCCGCCACAAGGCCGTCGACATGCTGCACCGGCTCGAGCTCGCCCGGGTCGGCACCCACTACGCCGCGTGGACCTCCGACGTCGACCACCCGGAACGGGAAGCGGCAGCCGCGATGGCGAAGGGTTTCGCAGCGGAAGCCGCCGTGTTCGTCACCGCCGAGGACATCCAGGTGCACGGCGGCGTCGGGTTCACCTGGGAATGCGACGCCCACTGGTACTACAAGCGGGCCAAGCAGAACGACGTGCTGCTCGGCTACCAGGGCTGGCAGCGTCAACGGTTGGCCGACCTCGTGCTCGAGCCGGCCTGAGGCGGGTGGCCGACCGAGACCGGTCCCTAGCCGAGGCGGTCAGCGAGCACGTCCGTCCCGGTGACGCGCTCCACATCATGGTGGGTCACAGCCGCTGGACGGCCGCGGCACGCGAGGTCGTCCGCCAGTGGTGGGGCCGCGACCCCGGCTTCACGCTCCAGATGCTGAGCCTCTCGAGCCTGGGGGCACTGTTCTTCCGGGGCGGCCTCGTGCAACGTGTCGTCACCGGCTACTCGGGCGACACCTTTCCGAACTTCACGCCGAACCCCGTCTTCGCGCAGGCGTATCAGCGCGGCGTGGTCGAGGTCGAGCACTGGTCGTTCCTGGCCTTCGCGCAGCGGCTCGAGGCTGCGGCGCGCGGGCTCCCGGCCGTCACCACCCGGTCCATCGTCGACTCGTCGATGCAGGACAACGACGCGTACGCGCGGGTGGACACCCCGTTCGGGCCGGTTGGGCTCCTGGCGCCCCTCGTGCCCGACGTCGCGCTGCTGCACGCCCCCGTCGCCGACATCGACGGCAACGTCGCGATCCACCCCCCGCTCCTCGAAGGCGTCTGGGGGGCGCTCGCGGCACGCCGGGGTGCCATCGTCACCGTCGAGCGCGTCGTCGACGACCTGCGACCCTGGGCGCACCTGGTGCGGATCCCCGCGCATCGGGTGCTCGCGGTCTGCGAAGCCGAGCTCGGCGCCCACCCCGGCGGATGCTTCCCCGGTGTGCTGCCCGCCGACGGGTACGGCGAGGACTACGACTTCTGGGTCGAAGCGCGCGCCGCGACCCGCCGGGACGACTACGACGACTGGATCCGCCACTGGGTCCTCGACGTCCCCGACCAGGGCGCCTACCTCGAACGGCTCGGCGCGTCGCGCGTCGCCGCCCTCCGGACTCGCGCCGCACCGGACTCGTGGGAAGCCGAGCTTGCCACGCACCCGCCCGACCTGGACGCTCCCCCCAACCGGTGGGAGCTCGCCGCGGTGTGGGGCGCCCGACACCTCGCGGCGCGAGTCCTCGCGCTCGACGCCGACGCGGTGCTCGCCGGCGCGGGGGTCGCGAACCTCGCCGCGTGGCTCGGCGTCGCGCACGCCCGCGACGCGGGGAGCCACGTCCAGCTGACGGCCGAGATCGGCTTGTGGGGCTACGACCCGGTGCCCGGCGACCCGTTCGTGCTGAACCACCGCAACTTCTGGCGGTCGACCATGCTCACCGACGCGTCGACGGTGCTCGGCACCCTCGTTGGTGGGCCCGGGACCACGACGGTGGCCTGCCTCGGCGGCGCCCAGATCGACCGTCACGGCAACATCAACTCGACCCTGCTGCCCGAGAACCGCTTCCTGGTCGGCTCCGGTGGCGGCAACGACGTCGCGTCGGTCTGCACCGAAGCGGTCGTCGTCGCGCTCCTCAGCCCCCAGCGGACACCACCCGAGTGTGGCTACATCACCTCACCCGGGCGGGCCGTCGGGGCCCTCGTCACCGACCTCGGGACCCTCGAACGCCGCGACGACGAGCTGGTCCTCACCGCGGTGCCGGCCGGCCCCGAACCGCTCGAGGAGCGGATCGCCGCGGCCCGATCGGCGTGCGGATGGGACCTCGCCGTCCCCGAGGTGGTCGAGGAGCTCGCGCCGCCGACCCCCGAGGAGCTCGTCGCGCTGCGGACCTGGGACCCCCGAGCCTGGTTCCTCCGCGCCCGATGACCCGGCCGGTGACCACGCCCGCGTGCCCCGGTTCCGCACCGGACCACCGCCGTTTGGGCAGTGTTTCCCCGCCGTTCGCCACCGACGGTTCGTCCGCCGGCGCTCAGCCCATAGGCTGCGCCGTCACACGCACGGGGTAGGGAGTTCGCCAGGTGAGCCGGGTCGTGCTCGAGGGCATCACGAAGCGCTTCGGGGATGTCGTCGCGGTCGATGACGTGAGCCTCACCGTCGAGGACGAGGAGCTGCTCGTGCTCCTCGGCCCATCGGGGTGCGGGAAGTCGACGGTGCTTCGCATCATCGCCGGCCTCGAGGAGCCCACCGCGGGGACCATCCACATCGGGGACCGGCTCGTGACCGATATGGAGGCGAAGGACCGCGACGTCGCGATGGTCTTCCAGTCGTACGCGCTGTACCCACACATGACCGTCGAACGCAACATCGAGTTCCCGCTCCGGGCCCGGCGGGTGCCGAAGGAGCAGCGCGACGCCCTCGTCGCGGAGGCGGCGCGCGTCGTCGGGCTCGACGATCTCCTGGCCCGCAAGCCGGCTCAGCTCAGCGGCGGCCAACGCCAGCGGGTCGCATTGGCTCGGGCCATTGTCCGCCGTCCCCAGGCGTTCCTGATGGACGAGCCGCTCTCGAACCTCGACGCGAAGCTTCGGGTCCAAACCCGCGCCGAGCTCGTCGAGCTCCAGCGACGCCTGAAGGCGACGGTGATCTACGTCACCCACGACCAAGTCGAGGCGATGACGATGGGCCATCGAATCGCGATCCTCGACCAGGGCGTCATCCAACAGCTCGACCCCCCTCAGCACGTGTACGAGCGTCCCGCGAACCTGTTCGTCGCCCGGTTCATCGGGACGCCTCCCATGAACACGATCGAAGGTCGCTTAGTGAGCGACGGGGCCGACCTGGTCTTCGAAGCGCCCGGGATCCGCCTCGCGCTCGCCGCCCAGCTCGCCCAGGCCGCCCGCACCGCCCAATTCGACGGCGTGGTGCTCGGCGTGCGACCCGAAGACCTCCACCTCGAACCCGATGGTCCCATCACGGCGAAGGTCGTGCTCGTGGAATCCCTCGGCCATGAGCGCCACCTGATCGCACACCTCGACGACGGGCAAGTGTTGATCGTCCGTCAGTCGGCGCACGAGCCCACACCACGGGACGGCGAGGTCGTCCGGCTCGGCGCGAGCTCGACCGCGCTGCACCTGTTCGATCCGGCGACCCAGCAGCGGGTCGACGGGTGACGACAACCGCGGGCGGGGCCGGCGCGTCGGCTGTGCCGGGCGCGGTCCGGGCGCGTCGCCGGCGACGCGAAGCCGGGCTCGCCTTGTTGCTCATCGCGCCCGCGCTCGTGATCTTCTCGGTGTTCGTGTTCTTCCCGTTCGCGAAGAACTTCGAGCTCGCGCTGTACCGGAACCCGCCATTCCCCGGGCTTCCGAGCAAATTCGTGGGGCTGAAGCAGATCGGCGACGTCCTGGGGTCGTCGGACTTTCGCAACAGCCTGTCGGTCACCGTTGTCTTCGCGTTGCTCACCGTGCCGGTCGGCATCATCCTCGGTCTCCTGCTCGCCCAGTTGGCCAACCAACGACTCCGCGGCATCTCCATCTACCGGACGATCTTCTCCTCCACCGTCGAGTTGCTGTCCGGCAGGAAGCTGCACCGCAGCGCCCACGCGTGCTCTC
>DAIPLE010000166.1:0-5217 GCA_036769425.1 Actinomycetota bacterium | reverse complement strand
CCACCGACACCGAGTCGACCGGCACCGACTCGGAGCCGCCAGGCGAGTTCGACGATGATCGCGCCTCGTACGGTGAGGGCAACTCGCGCCGCCGCCGCCGCCGCCGGGGTCGAGGCGGTCCCGAAGGTGAACCCCGATCCCCGGAGCCGGCTGGCGAACCCGTCGAGGTCAACGGGCTGCTCGAGCTCCGCGACGAGGGTTACGGGTTCCTGCGCACCACCGGCTACCTCGCGGGCGCGCGCGACGTGTACGTCTCAGCGTCCCAGGTGCGGCGATTCGCGTTGCGCAAAGGCGATCTCCTCCACGGCTTCTCCCGCCCGCAGGCATCCAACGAGAAGTACCCGGCCCTGCTGCGCGTCGACCACATCAACAACATGACGCCCGACGACGCCCGTGAGCGACCCCGGTTCGAGGACCTCACCCCGCTCTTCCCCGACGAGCGGCTCCGCCTCGAGCTGCCCGACAACCCGTTGGAGACCACCGGCCGGATCGTCGATCTCATCTCGCCGATCGGCAAAGGGCAGCGGGGACTGATCGTCTCGCCGCCGAAGGCCGGCAAGACCACCATCCTCAAGCAGCTCGTGTACTCCATCGAGCGCAACAACCCCGAGGTGCACCTGATCGTGCTCCTCGTCGACGAACGTCCCGAGGAAGTGACGGACATGCGCCGCCACGTGACGCGGGGCGATGTCGTCTCCAGCACCTTTGACCGGCCCGCCGAGGAGCACACCATCGTCGCCGACCTGGCGATCGAACGAGCCAAGCGCCTGGTTGAGCTCGGCACCGATGTGGTGGTCGTCCTCGACGGAATCACCCGACTCGCCCGGGCCTACAACCTGGCGGCGCCGGCGTCGGGAAGGGTCCTGTCGGGCGGCGTCGACTCCACCGCGCTGTACCCCCCCAAGAAGTTCTTCGGAGCCGCCCGCAACATCGAAGAGGGCGGGTCGCTGACCATCATGGCCACCGCGCTCATCGAGACCGGCAGCCGCATGGACGAAGTGATCTTCGAGGAGTTCAAAGGCACCGGGAACATGGAGCTCCGCCTCGACCGGCGCCTGGCTGAGCGGCGGATCTACCCCGCCATCGACGTCGAGTCGTCGAGCACCCGCCACGAGGAGCTGCTCTTCGAACGCAACCAGCTCAACCAGGTGTGGAAGCTCCGACGGGTCCTCAACGCCCTCGACGGTGACAGCTCCGGCGGCAAAGGCCTCGAGCTACTCCTCGACAAGCTCCGTACGACCAAGAGCAACGACGAGTTCCTCGCCGAGATCGCCAAGGCTCCCACCATCGCTGGGTGAGCCGCCGTCACTCGATCACGAACCGCCGCCCGAGCGGACCGACCACCGGTTGGGTGACGGTAGATTGGTAGGACCATGAAGACCGACATCCACCCCGAGTACGTCACCTGCACCGTTCACTGCTCGTGTGGCAACGAGTTCACGACCCGCTCGACGGTGCCGTCGCTGCGCGTCGAGCTGTGCTCCGACTGCCATCCCTTCTATACCGGCAAGCAGAAGCTCGTGGACACCGGCGGGCGCGTCGAGCGCTTCCAGCGCCGAGCCGCCAAAGCCAAGAAGTCCTAGCGCTGATGCCCGCGCCCCGATACATGGGCGGCCAAGCCGTCATGGAGGGCGTGATGATGCGCGGCGAGCACAGCTGGGCCGTCGCCGTCCGTACCCCGGACGGCGACATCGAGCTCGCGGTGCACGACGCGCCGAGATGGGCCGAGCCGTGGTCCAAGATCCCCGTCGTGCGAGGCGTCGTGTCGCTCGCCGAATCCCTGGTCCTGGGGTTCCGGGCCCTGTCGTGGTCCGCGGAGCGTCAGCTCCCCGAGGAGGAGCGCATCTCGCAGCGGGCGATGGGATGGACGATCGCGGTCGCGCTGGTGTTCTTCACCGCGGTGTTCATCGTCCTGCCCACCCTCATCAACCAGGGTGTCGCCGACACACTCGGCGTGGGAGGGCTCACCTACCACCTCGCCGAGGGAGGCATCCGCCTCGCCGTCTTCCTCGGGTACCTCACCCTCATCGGGTTCTTGCCCGACATCAAACGCGTCTTTCAGTACCACGGCGCCGAGCACAAGGCGATCGCCGCCTACGAGAACAGTGACGAGCTCACCCCCGAATCGGCGCAGCGCTACACGACCGAACACGTCCGATGTGGGACGAACTTCTTGCTCACGGTCATGGTCGTGACGATCTTCGTCTACGCCTTCGTGGGCCGCCCGGCTCTGCCGTGGCTCATCACGTCACGGGTCCTCCTGATTCCCGTCGTCGCCGGGCTCGCCTACGAGCTGATCCGTGCCGCGGCGCCCCGCATGGATCGACGCTGGGTCCGGGTCCTCATGCGCCCGGGGCTGACCTTGCAGCGCCTGACGACTCGGCCCCCGACCCTCGATCAGCTCGCGGTGGCGATCACCTCACTTCGGGCCGTCATGACCGTCGAGCAGCTGGCCGACGTCGACACCCGCGCTCGCGTCCCCGCGGCTCCGCTCCCCGCGTTCCGGACCGCCTGAACCCGACCCGACGACCGGGAGCTATTCCGCCCGGTCGGCCCGTTTCGTCGTCGACGGGCGCGCCCAGATGCGCCGGACGGCGCGTCGAACCAACGGCCCGGCCCGCTTGCTCGCCACGGCCCGCTGGTAAGCCGGTTGGGTGGCGAAGAGCGCGGCCATCGCCAGAAAGGGCAGCGGGTCATCCCAGGCGAACCGGGCTCGCTCGTCGACTCGCACCACTGACCGCATCCATCGGGAGAACCGCAGGCCCTCACGGCGGTGATAGTCGCGATACGCCCAGACATCGAAGGGCTCGACCAACCATCGCCGATCGGTGCACATCGCCGAGTCCGGGATCGGCTGATCGGTCAGATCCAGGTACGCCACTCGGACGATGTCCAAGCCGCCTTCGTCCACGAAGAGACGAAAGGTCGAGCCCAGCCGGGCGTTCACGTCGAGCAGCTTGTACTGGCCGTCGCGCTCGTCGAACCGGTAGTTCATGTCGACCAGACCGCGATAGCCGAGGCTCGTCATCAGCGTCTTCGTCATCTCGGTGACGACGCCGTTCTCGCGGGTGACGCCCAGTGTCGTCGCCCCGGTTCCCCGGGGGAACTGGCGGACCTTCTGGCCGGTGAACGCCGCCCGACACTCGGACTGGGCGTCGAAGTAGCCATTGAACATCCAGTTGTGGTCAGTCGTTCCCGGGATGTACTCCTGGAGCATCAGGTTGGGCTGGTCGGGGTCCTCGGTGCGGTCATAGATGTCGAGGACGTCGGCGAGATCCTCGGCCCTGGCGACGCTCGCCGCCTCCGGGCGCTCGCGCATGAGGACCGGATCCCTGCTCTTGATGATCACCGGGAGCCCGAGATCGGCGACGCAGCGAGCGACGTCGTCGCGCCCCCGCGGGACCAGGACCCTCGGGGTCGGGATCCCATGCTCCTCGCAGAGACGATGGAGCTCGAACTTGTCGGAGAGCCGTTCGGCGAGGCCCTCCGGCTGGTCGGGGAACCGAAACACGGCCCGCAGCGCGTCGGCGTGGCGAGCCACGAACAGCCCGGCGACGTCGTCGGTGGCGAACAGGACCGGCCGGTCACCGATCCGGGCCCCCAGCTCGAGCAGCTCAGGAAGCGCTCCGGGGGACGGAGGGTTCGTGATGGCCCACGCCAGGTCCTCGCGGCTGTGACGCGACAACGCGGCCGGCGTCCGCCGGCTCTCTTGCAGCGAGTAGACCGGCACCCCCAGCCGACCCAAGCTTCGGATCACGCCGAGCCGGCCGTGGGCGTAGTTGTCGAGGACCATCTTCAAGACGACGGCCGGCACCGAGGTGTCGACCCGCGGCGGCCGGCGCCGCGACCCGCTCACCGGGCGTGCCGGACCGCGCGTCGCGCGGTTTGGCGCGCCCGATCGACGAGCGGCATCCGGTCGTCATCGACCCGTTGCACGCTGAGACCATGAACGAAACGGGGCGAGTTGATACGGGCCGACACCGAGATCTGCATGATGGGGGACGCGCGCGCCGACCGGGCCGACCACACTGCGCGTTGGCCGCAACTCTAGTGGGCTCCCGCCGATTACCTCCCCGTCCCGAGCCATCGGCGCCGCGCCGCGACCGCGACACGCGACGCGTTGATCGAGGTGGGCCGGTCGAGAACGGGTGGCACTATCCTGGCCCGGTGCGGTTCGGACTGTTCTACGAGCATCAGCTCCCGCGCCCTTGGACCGACGACTCAGAATTCCAGCTGCTCCAGAACGCGCTCGAGCAGTGCGAGCTCGCCGACTCGTTGGGGATCGAGTACGTCTGGGAGGTCGAGCACCATTTCCTCGAGGAGTACTCCCACTCGAGCGCACCGGAGGTGTTCCTGGCGGCGGTCTCGCAGCGCACCCGCAACCTGCGGCTCGGGCACGGCATCATCCAGACGCCACCGCCGTTCAACCATCCGGCACGGGTCGCAGAGCGAGTGGCGATGCTCGACCTCGTCTCCGACGGTCGCGTCGACTTCGGGACCGGCGAATCATCGTCTGAAGCGGAGCTCGGCGGGTTTCTCATCGACCCGGAAGAGAAGCGCGCCATGTGGGAGGAAGGGCTGCGCGTCGCATTGCGGTGCATGACCGAAGCGCCATTCACCGGTCATGCCGGCCGGTACGTGACCATGCCTCCCCGCAACGTCGTTCCCAAACCCCGTCAACGTCCGCATCCCCCAGTGTGGGTGGCGTGCAGCCGGCGCGACACGATCCACCTCGCGGCTCAGCACGGGATCGGTGCGCTCACCTTCGCGTTCATCGACCCCGAAGAGGCCCAGCATTGGATCGGGGACTACGAACAGACGCTGGCCGACGAGTGCGTACCGATCGGCGACGCGGTCAACGCCAACGTCGCTTGCGTCAGCCCGTTCATGTGTCACCGCGACGAGGACGAAGCGCTGGCCCGAGGCCTCGAGGGCGGGAACTTCTTCGGGTACTCACTCGCCCACTACTACCTGTTCGGCCGTCACGAGCCCGGCCGCACCGATGTGTGGGCCGAGTACCAGGCTCGTCGAGCTGAGCACGGCTACGACCCCGACGCCGTCGCCGCGGCACACACCAATGGTGAACGGCTCGGCGCCAAGGTCGTGCAAGCAGGGTCATTCGGGATCCGGGGGGCGATCGGCACCCCCGACCAGCTGCGCGACTACCTGCGGCGATACGAGGAGTGCGGCGTCGACCAATTGATCTTCTGCGCCCAA
>DAIPLE010000165.1:0-5265 GCA_036769425.1 Actinomycetota bacterium | reverse complement strand
GAGCTCGGTGACATCGCCGAGCGAATCCTTCCCGCCGTACACGGAGAGCCCGTCTTCAGCAACGGCGCCGGGTCGTAGGCGCACCGCGAATAGCGGTGGCCGTGGTCAGGGGGCCGCGCGCTCAGCGCACGGCCCCCTGACAAACGGCTACATCACGGAGCAGGGACCGCTCTGGGTGATGGTCGAGTCCGAAAGCGCCTCCAGGTCACAGAACGTCTGCTTCCCAGCCTTCCAGACACCTCCCTCGACCACCGCGGAACCCGGGCTCGGGAAAATGCCCGGCGTGACCTTGCCCGAGATGACCAAGTCGGCCTTGACGGACGCGGTGGTCTTGTTGGTGCAGGTCACGGAGTTGATCTTGATGTTGGTCGTCGCGGCAGCAGCCGCGTTGGCGCCGAAACCCTTTTCGAACAGCGCGGCCAGAGCCGGATCGCTCATCCCCGAGATGTAGGCCTCGCGCTGGGCGATGGTCCGCGGCGGCTTCGCGGCGCCGTTCAGGAAGTAGTCGTACGCCAGCTTGATCTGCTTGATGGCCGCGGACTTGGTGCTTCCTGTGCACGCAGCGGCCTTCGGTGCGCTCTTCGCTTCGGCGCTCGAGGCACCGACGACGAGCATCCCGACGGTCACGAGCGCGGTCAGCAACGTGACTGCTCGGATTCGCATGTTCCCCCCAATGATGTTCGACACTATGACACCAGTGTCAGCAATATAACCGGGGGCCTCGCGGGATGGGGCGCGGGCCCGCCAGCAGCCGATCACGGTTTGTGGGACGCCGCGGGGCGCCAGCCCCTCGGCGCGTGTCGCGGTCGGTCAGGTGGTCGGGACCGGGACTTGGCGGCCGAGGGCCTGATAGCACTCGGCGACCGCGGGCTGGTTGGCCGGGTCGGGGCTGAGGGCGGCGAAGTCGCACACGGTGAGGGCGGTGACGTACCAGGTGCCCTTCTTCAGCACGGCCTCACCGGGCTGGCGGAGCCCGAGCGGCGGTGTCGTCGCGCCAGTCGTGGACTGCTTGAGCTGCAGATCGAAGGCGAACGTCGCTTTCGTCTTGGCGGTGCAGGTCACCTCGAGGTTGACGGCGACATCTTGCAGCGGGGGGCTCGAGCGGCCCGACGTCAGGGTCACCTGGTTGTTCGTGCCCACCGCGGCTTCGACCTTGGTTCCCTGATCGACGAACTTGACCTTCTCGGCGGCGGTCGGGGCGGCCAGGAACTGGTTGAACGCGGCGGCGATCCCCTTGGCTGCGGTCTTGGGGTTACAGGTCGCCACGGTCGGTATCGACGTGGTGACGGCGGTGGCCCGCACCCCGGTGGCGGTCAGGACCACGGCCATCGGGGCTCCGAGCGCGACGGCCGCGACGGCCGCGAGCGCCTGCTTCCTCACCGCACCCCCTTCGCGATCGTCGGCGAGACGCCGGGCTCAGGAACGTAACACCGGGGTCGCGGCCGGCGGCTTCGCGCTCCGAGCGGCGACGCCGAAGAGCCCCGCGTGGGTCACCGCGGCGAGCGTCGTGACCAGATCGTCCCGGTCGACGCGAATCTGGCGGGCCTCGACGTAGTAGTTGGCCCGCTCGATCATCGCGACGAGCACGAGGGCACCCACCCGGGCGTCGACCTCGGGCGCGCCGACCCGAAGCCGGGTCGCGAGCTCCAGCGCGAACTGCGCCACCAGGTCGCCGCCGACCTGACCGAGCTCGCTGTCGACGATCTCGGCTTCGGTCCAGGTCCGGATCAGCGCGCCGTAGCGCCGGTACAGATCCGTGAACCGGCGAAGCCACACCACGAGCGCCTCGTACCCGTCGCGGTCCGGGGTGAGGGGTGGCAGCTCCCGAGCGAGCGCCACCATCGCCGCCGCGACATCCTCGGCGAGCGCCCGGAACAGGTCGTCCTTGCTCGTGAAGTACAGGTAGAAGGTCCCGTGGGACGTCCGGGCCGCCTTGACGATGTCGTCGACTCGCGCCGCGTGGAAGCCCCGGTCGGCGAACACCGTCGCACCGGCGTCGAGCAGCCGGCCCAGGGTGCGCCGGCCGCGAGCGCGCAACTCCCGACCCTGCACCGGCCCGTCGGGGCCCCGATCCGCTTGTCGCGCCGCGGCACCGTCCCGGCGAGCCATGTGGACCGGAGCGTAGAAGAGCCTGACGGGCGTGTCACCTTTTGGTTAGCTCGCGATACGCTCCGCGCCATGACCACGAGCGCGCCGCCGTTCGACACGCTGACCGTCGGCGACGAGGCGCCACCCCTCATCGTCGAGAACCTCACCCGCACCAACTTCGTGCGGTACGCGGGGGCGTCGGGAGACTTCAACCCGATGCACCATGACGACACGATCGCGACCTCGGTTGGGAACCCGTCGGTGTTCGGGCACGGGATGCTCACCGCGGGGCTCATGGCCCGGGTCCTCAAGGACTGGTTCGGCCCCACCGCGCTGCGGCGCTTCCAGGTCCGCTTCGCGAAGCAGGTCTGGCCCGGCGACACCCTGACCTGCCGGGCCACGGTGACAGGCAAACACGACGACGAGCGCGTCGTCGACGTCGAATGCACCGTCACCAACCAGGACGGCGTTGAGGTCCTCACCGGGACCGCCACCGCGGTTGCGGGCTGAGGCGAGCACGGTGGGTCTCCTCGACGGCCGGGTCGCGATCGTCACCGGCTCGGGACGGGGCATCGGACGCGAATTCGCGCTGGCCATGGCCCACGCCGGCGCCCGGGTCGTGGTCAACGACGTCGGCGCGGCCCTCGACGGTGCCGGTACCGGCGAGGATCCCGCGACGCAGGTGTGTCGCGAGATCGAGTCGTTCGGGGGCGAAGCGATCCCGAACCACGACTCGGTCACCGACTTCGATGCCGCCAGTCGCATCGTCGCCAGCGCGGTCGACGCGTTCGGCCAACTCGACATCTTGGTGAACAACGCCGGGATCGTGCGGGACCGCACCCTCGTGAAGATGAGCGCCGAGGACTTCGACGCTGTCCTCGCCGTGCACCTCAAGGGATCGTTCAACTGCGCCCGGCACGCCGCCGTGGTGATGAAGGACGCCGGCCACGGGCGGATCATCAACATCACGTCGTCCGCCGGCCTCCGGGGCAACTTCGGGCAGACCAACTACGGGGCGGCGAAGGCCGCACTGATGGGCGTGACGTTCGTCTGGGCGCTCGAGCTCGGTCGCTACGGCATCACCGTCAACGCGGTCGCACCCGCGGGTGCAACCCGGATGACCGCGGCGCTGTTCGAGCGTTCGGGGGAGCAGCCGCCACCGGAGCAGGATCCGGCGCTGAACGCGCCGTTGGTTGTCTTCTTGGCGTCCGACCGGGCTGGTCACGTCAACGGGCAGCTCCTCGGGCGCAGCGACTACGCCTACACCCTGTTTCAGCACCCCAAGCAGATCGCCTTCATGTGGCGCGAGGGCGGGTGGACCCCCGAGCTCGTCGCTGAGCACTTCGATCAAGTGCTCGGCCAGCACCTCCAGACCGTCGGCATGGTGATGCCCTCCGGGATGGAGTTCTCGGGCGGAACCACGTAGGCGTGTCGTTCCCGCTCGGCGTCGTCGACCTCGCGTTCCGCCCCGACCCGCCTGAAACGAGTGCCGAGCGCGCCGCCGGTCTCGGTTTCGATCACATCGACGTCGTTGTCGACGTCGACCCAGCCACCCTCGCGCTTCCCGTGGGTTGCCCGACCGCGTTCCCGAAGCCCCAGCCCGGCTGGTGCTCCACCCCGGCGCCGCGCGACGGACCCGACATGTGGGACCGCACGGTGCGGTGGTTCCGGGCCGCGCCCGGCGCGATTCTCGAGCCGTGGGCCGGGGCCACGGTCTGCTCGGTCGAGACGATCCAGGCGATGCGAGCCGAGGTCCCGGGGCTGCGGCTACTCGTCGACACCGGTCACGTCGCCGATTGGGGCGGTGACCCGATCGAGCTGTTGGAGTACGCCGACCACGTGCAGCTTCGCCAGGGGCGACCCGGGTCGACCCAACTCCATGTCGACGACCCGAGCGGGACGGTGGACTTTGCCGCGGTCCTCGCCCGGCTCGAAGCCCTTGATTACCGGGGGCGACTCTCGGTCGAGTACTTCGACCTGGCGGAGTACGGCTGGCCCCTCGACGATCCGCTCGCCTGGGCCCAGGCCCTCGCCGAGCAGGTCCGGGCCCTCATGAGCTGACCGTCCCGGCGAGGCGGGCCTCGAGATGCCCCACCGCGTCGAGGTCCTCGACCGCGGCGGTGGCGCGGGCCATCCCGCCCTGCCCGACCGCCTCGGTCTGCCAGCGGTCCCCGACGCCCGCGGTCGAGGTCGACGACACCCAGGCGTAGATGGCGAAGAGACGGTACTGGTCCCACGCTTCGGTTTCGTCGAGCTCGACGCCCTGGCGGGCGAGCGCGTCGCAGTAGCGGCGGATCCACTCCGCCTCATGGGCGCGTCGCAGCTCGGTGGGGACCGAGCCGCACAAGACGTAGGCCACGTCCCACATGCCGGCCCGGGGCATCACCATGGCCCAGTCGAAGAACCCGGGTCGCTCACCATCGACGAACAGGTTCCCGAAATGCGGGTCCCCGTGAGCGAGCGTCCGCGGCGGTGCCGCCCACAGCTCCGCGACCCGTGGAGCCGCCTCGATGTACAGCTCGCCGAGCCGGCTGAACACCGCGGGCATCTCGGCCGCGAACCGCGACACCGCCCGGGCGATGAACGGGCCACCGGCACCGAACGCGAGCCGCCCACCCTCACCCACGAACGCCAGGCGTCCGTGGTCGAGCTCCGGCGACCCCCAGAACGGGGCGTGTAGCAGGGCGAGCTCATCGACGAGGCGTCCGGTCATCGGGGCGAGGTCCTGATCGTCGGGGTTCGGGAACCGACAGCCGCTCGAGACGAGATCCTCGAGCACCATCACGTAGCGGCCGTTCTCGACCGCGGCATGCCACACCTGAGGGACCCGCACCGCGACGCTCGCCGAAACGTCCCGATAGAACCGGGCCTCCGCGATCCCGAGCCCGACGGCGTCCACGAACCGCCGCTGACGCTCGTCGAAGGGGGCGAGCTTCACGAACATCGACGCCGGCCGTTCGGGGGCATCGTGGCCATAGGTCAGCGCGATGCGGGCCCGCCCGGTGGTGCCCGAGTGGCGCGCGATCACCTCGACCCCGGTCACGGGCACGTCGAGAACCTCCGACAGCCACGATGGGGTGACGTCATCGACCTCGACGGGCAGCGGCGCGGCGCTCACCTACGGCGACCGTGGCGTCGTGTCAGACCGCGTCCTGAACGGTCGGCACCGGCCCGGAG